>JBDRMW010000135.1:0-15739 GCA_043811735.1 bacterium | reverse complement strand
CCGATGGACAACAAAATTCGGTTGTTCGATAACTCCGGTAAAAAAGTCGATGACTTTTTTACCGTCAGACAGATCGAACAAAGTTTCCGAATTTTGTCTTCGGATGCCGGAAATTTTCAATTCGCGACCAAATTCATTTCCTGTTTTTATGAATTTTCGGGTAAACTCCATGGGATTTTTAATTGACCGATTGTTTTAATTATAGTATTATAACCCATTATGTTTAAACATTTATTACAAAATATTTTCGGCTCGCAAAATGAACGTATTTTAAAAAAACTTAAAAGTGTCGTGGATAAAGTTAATGCATTTGAGCCTGCCATTGTACCTTTAAGTGATGCTGATCTAAAAGCGAAATCAGATGATTTTAAAAGCCGTCTTGCTTCCGGTACAACCCTGGATGAGATCCTGCCCGAGGCATATGCGGTGGTGCGTGAAACCGCTAAACGCACGCTTAATATGCGTCATTTTGATGTGCAGATATTAGGAGGCATTATTCTGCATCAGGGTAAGATCGCTGAAATGCGTACCGGTGAAGGAAAAACCCTGGCTGCAACATTGCCGGTATATTTAAATTCATTAACCGGTAAAGGTGTGCACATAGTAACCGTTAATGATTATTTAGCAACACGTGACTGTGAATGGATGATGCCGGTATATGCGTTCTTAGGCCTTACGGTGGGATATATTACCCATGATATGAAGCCTCAGGAACGCCAGAAAGCGTATGCGTGTGATGTTACCTATGTTACTAACAATGAAATCGGGTTTGATTACTTACGGGATAATATGGTGGTCAATGCTAAAGAAAGGGTGCTTCGCGAGCTTCATTTTGCAATCGTAGATGAAGTTGACTCGATACTCGTTGACGAAGCGCGCACTCCCCTTATTATTTCAGGGCCTGCTGAGGAATCAACCGATAAATATTATATTATTAACCGCATCGTACCGCTCCTTAAAGGGAGAAGGGTAACCGAACAGGAAGAGATCAAAGCAAAATATGACAATGTGAATTTGACCATCGGTTATGATTATATCATTGATGAAAAAGCACAATCAACGACCTTGACCGAACAAGGGGTTGCCAAATGTGAAAAACTGCTTAATGTTAAAAATCTTTACGACGATATTCAATCCGAATGGGTGCATCATATTAACCAGTCTTTACGGGCGCATAATCTCTTCCGCCGTGATGTTGATTATGTGATTAAAGACGGGCAGGTCGTGATTGTTGATGAGTTCACCGGAAGGCTTATGCCCGGCCGCCGGTGGAGTGAAGGGCTGCACCAGTCGGTTGAAGCAAAAGAAAACTTGCGTATTGCTGAAGAAAATCAGACATTAGCAACGGTTACGTTCCAGAATTTTTTTAAACTCTACAGTAAACTTGCCGGGATGACCGGTACGGCCTTAACCGAGGCAGCAGAGTTCTGGGAGATATACAAGTTAGATGTGGTTGAAATCCCCACCAATAAACCGATGATCAGGATTGATCATGCGGATGTCATTTACCGCACCGAACGAGAAAAATACAAAGCAATCTGCGATGATATTGATGAAAACTGGAAAAAAGGAATTCCGATGCTGGTGGGAACCCGTTCGATTGAGACCAATGAAAAAATGTCATTGATGTTAAAACAACGGGGGATTCCGCATCAAGTCTTAAATGCTAAATATCATGAGACGGAAGCTCAGATTATTTCGCAGGCAGGAAGAAAAGGTGCGATCACCATTGCCACCAATATGGCAGGCAGAGGAACTGATATTGTGATGGGAGGTAATCCGCCCAACGCGCAGGAAGCTGAAGAGATATTAAAACTGGGTGGTTTTCATGTGATTGGCACGGAGCGTCATGAAGCGCGGCGTATTGATAACCAGCTGCGGGGCAGGACCGGCAGACAGGGCGATCCGGGATCGTCCAGGTTTTATTTAGCGCTTGATGATGAGTTGATGCGGCTCTTTGGTTCAGAGCGTATCTCAGGGCTCATGCAGAAGCTCGGCATGAAAGAAGGAGAAGATATTCAGCATCCCTGGATATCCAAAGCAATTGAATCTGCCCAGCGCCGGGTAGAAGGTATGAATTTTGATATTAGAAAGCAGTTGATCGAATATGACCTGGTGATGAGCAAACAGCGGGAAGCTATATATGATCTTCGGAATGATATCCTCGAAGGTAAAGATGTGGTCCAGCAGATTAAAGATATGATCGGAGAAAGTATTGATGAGAAAATAGATATATGGGCGCCGTTGAAAGTCTATCCTGAAAAATGGGATATGTCAGCGATTAATGCCTGGCTTAAAAGAAATTTTAACTGCAGCGTTTCAATTCCGCAGGAAAAATTGGTACGAACCACCCGTGAAGAACTGCGTGATGAAATAGCCGGGCTGGTCGATCAGGCATATACAAGCCGGGAACAAGATTTGGGATCAGAAACATTACGGTATCTTGAACGCATGATTATGCTTCAAATGATAGATAATTGCTGGAAAGATCATTTGTATGATTTAGATCAGCTTAAAAAAGGTGTGGGATGGCGTGCATACGGACAGAAAGATCCTTTGGTTGAGTTCAAACATGAATCATTTAAATTATTTTCTCAGATGATGTCCCGGGTGCGCGAACAGACTGTCGAATATATTTTCAGGGTGCAGATCGCTCCTCAAATGGTTCGGCGCCGGCCCATCGCGCAGCAAGCGCATCATCCTGCATCTCCGGGGGGTCCTGCGGGGAACACCTTGCCGGATGAATCTAAAACTGTCTTTCCTCATCAAAAACAAGATTCAGCAGTCCTTACGCAAACAGCTGTTCCTAAAAAAATCGGCCGTAATGATCCCTGTCCCTGCGGAAGCGGGAAAAAATATAAAAAATGCTGCGGCAAATAACCTACATCGTTATTCGTTATTCGTGAAAACAGAATATCGAACCACGAATAACGAATAACGAAAAACGAACCATGAATAAAAAATCTATTTTAATTAAATCTCTATTAGGAATTGCTACTGGATTTCTGTTGATTGTCTCTTTTCCGAAAGCAGATCTATGGTTTTGTGCCTGGGTCTCATTTATTCCTCTTCTCATTTCCTTAAAAAATACAGATTATAAACAATCATTTTTTATTGGTTTTTTTTCAGGTTTTGCTGCTTGTTTAGGCATATTTTACTGGATTGTGGTGGCAATAGTCACTGATGGAAATTCTATTTTTTTAGGGTTGGCAGGTTTGGGAGCGTTATCAGCATATATGGCATTATATTACGGCATATTTGCAATGCTCTTTTCCTGGGGAACAAATCAAAACTTTAGTTACGTACTGCCGTTCTACGGTGCCTGCCTTTGGGTTGTCCTGGAATATATCCGTATGTATTTGTTTACCGGTTTTCCCTGGCTTCTGCTCGGCTATTCTCAGTGGCAGGTAATCTCCGTTATCCACATAGCCAGGTTCGGCGGGGTCTATATCATTTCTTTTCTCATTATGTGGGGAAACATCGTGCTTTTTCAATTGATGCATAAGAAGAATTACATGAAACCAAAATATATGTTTCAATTTTTGACCTGTGCAGTATGTATTGCATTGATAGCGGTGTATGGGAAAATATCTGCCGGAAAAATACAGAATGATCTTCTAAGGTCAGATACTAAATCAGTCTCTTTTTCTCTGCTTCAGGGTAATATCGATCAATACCGCAAATGGGATGAAACATACGAAAAGGATATTTATGAGTCTTACCAAAGCCTTACCTGGAACGCAGTGCTCAACAATCCGGAACTTATTATTTGGCCTGAGACTTCCTTCCCCGGTTTTTTTGAAGAGAGAGAAAAAAGAAGCTGGCTGAATAATCTGGTTAAATCTTCCAAAACATTTCATCTGGTAAGTGCGGCAAGTGTGGTTAAAAATAAATATTATAACAGCGCGTTTTTACTTGATCCTGCGGCGAAACTGGCGGGAAAGTATAATAAAAAACATCTGGTTCTTTTTGGTGAAAAAGTACCATTTGCAGGAATCCTGGGTAAATTTATTAAGGTCTTGAATGATTTGGGCGGATTCAATGAAGGCCAAGGAAAAACGATTATTCCGTATACCAATGGTAATGAAATTCGCATTCTGGGGGTGAGTATCTGCTTTGAAGCTATTTTCCCGGGATTAATCAGGCAGTCGGTTAAAGACGGTGCCCAGGTATTGATTAATCTAACGAATGATGCCTGGTATTTAAAATCAGCGGCCGGGTATCAGCATTTGATTATGAATGTTTTCAGAGCAGTCGAAAACAATCGATATCTTCTCCGATGTGCCAACACCGGCATCAGTGCGGTTATTGATCCAACGGGGAGAATCGTATCTCAAACAAAATTATTTGAACGTACATTTTTGCCCAGTACCTGCAGTCTCAATACTTCAGTTACGTTCTATACAAAGCGGGGAGATATATTTGTTTGGGTATGCTTAATCTTTCTGGCAGCGTTATGTATATTTAATATAAAATCAGCTAAAAGAATTTTCTTTGATTAAGATTTTTAAATATGTTAATATGTACCTTAATATTTTATTACATATAAAACGATTTTCTTAATATATGAAAGAATACAAAGAAGAACTAAGAAAACTTAAAGAGAAATTAATCCAGCTTAGGAGGTTTCTTTGAAATAGACGTAAAAAAAGAAGAGATCCCTCTGCTCGAAAAGCAGACCGCGCAGCCGGATTTTTGGAATGATCCCAGGCATGCCCAGCGTATTATGCAGGAATTAAACGGCATTAAAAACCTGGTGGGATCATTCGAAAAACTTGAACAGGAATATCATGATGCGGAAACTTATATTGATCTTGCTCAGGAAGAAAAAGATACCAGCTTAGATCAAGAAATACAAAATCATATAACCAAGCTCACAGCAGATATTGACGCATTAGATTTTCAATCAAAACTTTCAGGCACGTATGATCCATTCAATGCAATTGTGACCCTGCATTCGGGTGCAGGCGGAACGGAAGCCTGCGACTGGGCGGAAATGCTGCTCAGGATGTATCAGCGCTGGGCAGAGAAAAAAGGATATAAGACAGAGATTTTTGATATTATTCCGGGTGATGAAGCAGGTATCAAGCGGATTACGTTTGTTATTAAAGGCTTGTATGCATATGGATATTTAAAAAGTGAAATCGGCATTCATCGTCTGGTGCGTATTTCTCCGTTTGATTCTAATAAAAGACGGCATACTTCGTTTGCTTCATGCGATGTGATACCTGAACTTGATGAGACGATTACGGTTGATATTAAAGATGCTGACTTGCGCATAGATACGTACCGTGCTTCAGGACACGGCGGCCAGCATGTGAATAAAACTGACAGTGCGGTCCGCATTACTCATATGCCGACCGGTATTGTGGTGCAGTGCCAGAGTGAGCGTTCCCAGTTTAAAAATAAGAGTACAGCGATGAAATTTTTAAAAGCACGCTTGATTGAGCTGGAAGAAGAAAAAAAGCGTGCTGAAGTTGAAAAACATTATGATGACCAGGGACAGATCGCCTGGGGCAGTCAGATAAGGTCATATGTGTTTATGCCGTATCAAATGGTAAAGGACCACCGCACCGGTTTTGAGATAGGCAATGTTGAATCGGTTATGAATGGTGATATAGACGGATTTATGCAGGCATACTTAAACCATAAAATAATAGTTTAAGCAATGATTTTTTAGGAGGAAGAGTATGGCAAAGATCGTAGTCGCCGATGATGAAAAAGATGTCTTAGAGCTTATGCAGTTTATTTTAGAACGGGATGGCCATCAGGTATTAACCGCCAATAACGGCGAAGCGGCGGTTGAATTGATTAAAGAAGAAATTCCTGATTTAGTTCTGCTTGATGTGATGATGCCCGGAATGGACGGATATACGGTTAATACGAAAATTCTCGAGTATGAGAAAACAAAAGATATCCCGGTTATTATTTTAACCGCCAAAGCAAAGGTTAAAGAATTGTTTCAAATGGCGCCGAATATTGAGGAATACATTGAAAAACCGTTTGCAGCAGAATTTCTTAAAGACAGAATACGGGAAATATTACAGAAACATGATAAATCTTAACAAAGGTGCGAAATGAATGAAAAAATAGAGACCGTGTCTGAATTGTTGCAGCAAAGAAAAAATAAAATTACCGATATTAGGGCATCGGGTAAGAATCCCTTTCCGCATTCGTTTGACCGGAATGCGTTGTGCAAAGAATTGTTGGTGCGCTATGAAAATATCCAGCCGCATGAAGCATCAGCCGGTCAATATGCGCTTGCCGGCAGGATGATGACCGTGCGTATTATGGGCAAAGCAAGTTTTTTTCATCTGCAGGATGCAACCGGACGGATGCAGGTATATATTAAAAAAGATATTGTCGGCGGGGAAGAATATGATTTTTTTAAGAAAATGATTGATATCGGTGATATTATCGGTGTTACCGGAGCGGTCTTTAAAACAAAGACCGGAGAGATAAGCCTGCGTGCTGAAAAGGTAACGCTTCTTTCGAAAGCAATACGGCCGCTGCCTGAAAAATGGCACGGGTTAAAAGATGTTGAGACCAGGTATCGGCATCGTTCAGTTGACTTGACGGTTAACAAAGAAGTAAAAGATATTTTTGATAAACGTTCACTCTTGCTCTCAACATTGCGTAAACATCTTACCCGAAAAAAATTCAACGAAGTTGAAACCCCCTTGCTGCATTCTATTCCCGGCGGTGCACTTGCAAAGCCGTTTTCAACTCATCATAATGCCTTAGACTTGGATCTTTTTTTGCGCATTGCACCGGAGTTATACTTGAAACGGCTGATCGCCGGGGGATTAGAAAAACTGTTTGAAATCGGCAGATGTTTTCGAAATGAAGGGATAGATGCGCTGCATAATCCGGAGTTTACAATCCTTGAGATTTATCAGGCATATACTGACTATCGGGGCATGATGGAGCTGTGCGAAGACCTGCTCGTTGAAGCGGTCAGCGCAGTTACCGGCGGAAATAAGATTTCATACCGCGGGATGGATATCGAAATTTCAAAGCCGTTTAAGAAAATCGAGCTTAATGAGATACTGACCGGCATAACCGGATTTTCAATGATTGAATTGTTCCAGGGGGATAATTTAATTAACGTATCTGAGAGCTTGCATATAGCTGTTGATAAAGATGCTCCTAAACATAAAATATTTGACCGCATTTTTGATGAAAAAGTGCTTCCTGATTTAACTGCACCAACATTTGTTATCGGCTATCCAAAACTTATTTCACCGCTGGCAAAAAGCAGGGAGGGAGAGCCTGATATCGTCGAACGTTTTGAGCTCTTTATTGCCCGGGAAGAAATCGGTAATGCCTATTCAGAGTTGAACGATCCTGAAGAGCAGCGTGCACGATTTGCCAAACAGCACAAACTTAAAGACTTACAAGACGCGGAAGGCTCTGTTATAGATGAAGATTTTCTGTATGCCTTAGAATACGGCATGCCCCCGGCCGGAGGATTAGGTATTGGTCTTGACCGGCTTACGATGCTCCTCACCGGCGCACCGTCAATCAGGGAAGTATTATTTTTTCCCTTATTAAGGCCAATAACGAAAGGCTAAATACGAAATTTGAAATTCGAAACAAATTTGAAATACGAAATACGAAACAAAGTCAAAAAAAGCAGTTTAAATTTATGTAATGGTGTTTGCCATTGACGTTGATGTTGTTTTGGATTTAGGATTTGGGGTTTAGAATTTGTTTCGAATTTCGATATTTTGATTTCGGATTTAATCTTTACAAAAGCAAAATACGAAACAAATTCGAAATACGAAATACGAAACAAATTTGAAATACGAATATCGAATCACGAATAACGAACAACGATATGTTTGAATATTTTATTTCATTTAGATATTTAACTGCACGCAGGAAAGGTCTGTTCGCATTTATTACCACGCTCATTTCTATTGCAGGGGTTGCGTTAGGTGTTGCTGCACTGATTGTTACCTTATCGGTTATGAACGGTTTTAAAGAAGATATTCAAATGAAAATCCTGGGAACGCAGAGTCACCTGGTCGTCTTACCTTCCGGGCAGAAGGCATTGGAAAGATCACCGGAAATTATCCGGCAGATTCATCTGACCCAAGGAGTCGATCAAGTCGCTCCCTTTATTTTCGGGCAGGTTATCGTGCGGTACGGACAAAAATCGATCGGCAGCGTAGTTAAAGGTATAATCCCGGAAGATGAGAAGAAAATCACGTCTATTACCAGTTATGTTGAACAGGGCAGTATTGATGATTTAACGGAAGAATCGGCTGAAGTTTCTATTGAATCAAAGGATATACCCCTGCCGGGAATTATTTTAGGCCGTGAAGTAGCACGCACTATCGGTGCACGGGTCGGCAGTGAAATAGTAATTATTTCTCCTGAATCGTATGTGACGCCGTATGGCAGATTCCCTCGA
This sequence comes from bacterium, assembly GCA_043811735.1. Taxonomy (GTDB): domain Bacteria; phylum Elusimicrobiota; class JBDRMW01; order JBDRMW01; family JBDRMW01; genus JBDRMW01. The sequence goes on along the minus strand of JBDRMW010000135.1, from coordinate 7,320 downwards.
TCCAAAATATTCAAAGTAGCCGGTCTTTTTCATTCAGGGATGTATGAGTTTGATGCACATCTGGTCTATATGCATATGTCAAGCGCGCAAAACCTCTTTAATTTAGAAGAGCTGGTCAGCGGATACGGGGTTAAGCTTTTTAATCTCTATGATGCCGAACAGATAGCCGAGGACCTTCAACAAAGATTGGGATTAGGTTTTTGGATCCGTTCGTGGATTGAGATGAACCGGAATCTTTTTTCAGCATTGAAACTGGAAAAAACGGTTATGTTTATTATATTAACGCTTATCATTTTGGTTGCTGCATTTAATATTATTTCTAATTTATTTTTGTTAACCATGGAAAAATCGCGTGATATCGGTATATTGCGGGCGATTGGATCAACCAATTCAAGCATATTAAAGATCTTTCTCTTTGAAGGCATGAGCACCGGTATTGTCGGTATTTTTTCAGGCTGTGGATTAGGCTTAGGCTTATCTATGCTGCTGGACAAATACCGGTTTATAAAATTACCGGCAGACGTGTATTATATAGATACACTGCCGGTTAGAATATTCTGGGGCGATGTTACGATTGTATGTATTTCAGCGCTTATTATCGCATTAACAGCAACATTGATCCCGGCAATTAAAGCATCACGAATTAATCCGGTCGAAGCAATTCGTTGCGGATAACTGACATTATGTCAACACGCACTATTATACGGGCAGAGAATTTGTATCATGAATACCGGCAGGCGGATTCTGTCCTGCGTGTATTAAAAGACGTCTCATTAAGTGTTAAAGAATCAGAGATTATTGCCTTCGTCGGGCCCTCGGGTTCGGGGAAAAGCACATTGCTTCATATTTTAGGTCTGATGGAAAAACCATCTTCGGGGAATTTATTCTTGTTTGATAATGATGTCTCATCACTTGAAGATAATGAGCGGTCAATTCTGCGGAATAAAACAATTGGTTTTTTATTCCAGTTTCATTATTTATTGCCTGAGTTCACTCTGTTTGAAAATGTGATGATCCCGACCATGATTAATCGGGAGAAACCGCGGTTAGCAAAACAGCGCGTTATGCATTTGCTGGATGCCTTAGGCATCAGTAAACGGTCTCATCATTTTCCCAGTGAGCTTTCCGGCGGCGAACAGCAGCGTGCAGCACTGGCCCGGGCTCTTATTAATCATCCGCGGATTATTTTAGCTGATGAACCGACGGGTAATCTGGATAAAGAGCGTGCTATTGAGAATCAAGAATTGTTATGGAGTCAGTGTGAACATTCAGGGGCAACTCTCATTGTGGTTACACATAATGATTGGCTTGCATCAAAGGCGCATAGAAAATTACGGTTGGATGATGGAAAAATATTTTCATCTTGATAAATATATGGTAACATATTATACTTAGCGTGGAGATATAATATATAGGAGGAGTTTATATATGTCAAATCGATTTACTGAACGGGCTCAGCGGGTTATATTAATAGCACAAGAAGAAGCAAAACGTCTTAATCACGATTATGTAGGAACAGAACATATTTTATTAGGGTTGATTGCGCTGGGCGAAGGTGTTGCTGCGCAGGTATTGGCAAATCTGGGTGTTGATCTCCGCCGTGTTCGGGCTGAAATTGAGAAAATTGTTGGTACGGGAGACAATGTAATGCTCTTAGGAGAAATCCCGTTTACTCCGCGCACCAAAAAAGTCTTAGAACTTGCCGTAGAAGAAGCGCAGAATATGGGTCATAATTATGTGGGGACTGAGCATCTTCTCTTAGGTTTGATTCGTGAAGAAGAAGGTGTTGCTGCCCGTGTATTAGAAAATATCGGTATCAGGCTTGATTTAGTGCGGGAAGAAGTCATAAACCTTCTGGGAGAATCACAGCCCAATGTGCCGCAGGGTTCAGCAAAAACTTCAAAATCAAAAACACCTACGTTAGAGGAATTCGGCAGAGATTTAACCATGATGGCAGTTGAAAATAAACTTGATCCGGTTATCGGCAGAGAAGATGAAATACAGCGTTTAATACAGATCCTCTCCCGCCGGACAAAAAATAATCCCGTGCTTATCGGTGATCCGGGGGTAGGGAAAACCGCCATTGTTGAAGGATTAGCGATTAAGGTTGGTTCCGGGGATATCCCCGAACTTCTTATCGGCAAACGAGTAATGACCTTAGATCTTGCGGCGGTGGTGGCGGGCACCAAATACCGCGGTGAGTTTGAACAGCGCCTTAAAAATATTATGGAAGAAATCCGCCGGGCGAAAAATAATATTATTTTATTTATTGATGAACTGCACACCGTTATTGGTGCCGGAGCCGCCGAAGGCGCCATTGATGCGTCAAATATGTTAAAACCGGCTTTGTCCCGGGGAGAACTTCAATGTATCGGCGCAACCACGCTTGATGAGTACCGCAAACATATTGAACATGATCCGGCGCTTGAACGGCGTTTTCAACCGATTGTCGTCGAACCGCCCAGTGTGGAAGAAACGATAAATATCCTTAAAGGGATCCGCGGCAGATATGAAGAACATCATAAAATAAATTTACCGATGATGCATTAATTGCTGCCGCACACTTGTCTGACCGGTATATATCGGACAGATATCTGCCTGATAAAGCGATTGATCTTATTGATGAGGCAGGATCTAAAGCACGTCTGCAGTCATCCATATTACCCGCTGAACTTAAAGAGCAGGAGGAAGAGATAGATTCAGTTGCGCAGGAAAAAGATGGATCTATCGCTGCTCAGGAATATGAAAAAGCAGCACGGTTACGGGATAAAGAAAAAGAATTACGGCGCACTATTGAAGAAGCAAAGAAAAAGTGGCGCGAGAAACGCAACCAGGTACAACCGGTAGTCAGTGAAGAGGATATCGCATTTATTGTATCCAAATGGACGGGTATTCCTGCCATGCGGTTAACGGAAGATGAATCTGAAAGGCTGCTGCAGATGGAAGATGAACTGCATCAGCGGATTATTTCTCAAAATGAAGCAATAACTTCCATTTCACAGGCCATCCGCCGTTCACGCACCGGCCTTAAAGATCCCCGCAAACCGATCGGTTCATTTATTTTTTTGGGGCCGACCGGTGTCGGTAAAACCGAGCTTGCGCGCACTCTTGCTGAGTTCCTCTTCGGTGATGATGATGCATTAATCCGCATAGATATGTCTGAATTTATGGAAAAATTTTCTGTATCCCGGCTGATTGGTGCTCCGCCCGGATACGTCGGGTATGAGGAAGGCGGACAGTTAACCGAACAGGTCCGGCGTAAACCCTATTCAGTGGTGCTTTTAGACGAAATTGAAAAAGCACATCCTGATCTGTTTAATTTATTACTTCAGATATTAGATGATGGAATTATCACGGATAATCTCGGCCATAAAGTGAATTTTAAAAATACCGTGGTTATTATGACGTCGAATGTCGGTGCCCGGCTTATTTCTAAAGGAAAATCTCTGGGATTTATTGCCGAAGACAATGCAAAACGAGATTATTCCGACATGAAAGCTATCATCATGGAAGAAGTAACGAAAGCTTTTAATCCTGAGTTTATTAACCGTATTGATGAGATCATCGTCTTCCGGGCTCTTGAACGTGATGATATGAAACAGATTCTTGAACTAATGCTGGGACGGGTCACTGAGCGCATGGGAAGTCACGGGATTGAGTTGAGTATAACAAGCCGTGCAAAAGAACATTTAGTTGAGATTGGTTTTGACCAGAAATACGGAGCACGGCCTCTGCAGAGAGTATTGCAGAGGTCTCTGGAAGACCCGATGGCAGAAACGATCCTGGCTAAGAAATTTCCCGCACATTCATCAAAGGAAAAAGCAGCTCATGCTAAAAAAGGTGAAAAATATAAAAATAAAATTTATATAGATTTTAATCCTGATCAGAAAAAACTTGTTTTTTCTTATTCCCCTTTTAAAGAAAAAGTTAAATAACTTTTTATAATGTGAAAAGATTTTTATATGCACTCATCGTCATCCTTTGTATTCTTATTGGATTTTTTTATATCCTTCCGTATCCCGCGCGTTTTATAACCGATCCGTTAAAAAACTCAATCAATAACCAAATAGCTTCACAAATTCCTTATAGCTATTCCATGGGGGAAATGCATTTCTTATTTTTTAACCGTATCTTAATTGATGATATTGTAATTACTGATCCTGCAGATGAAGCTGCCAAACCTCCAATCTTGGAGATTTCGCGTCTTATCGTATCATACAACATAATCTCTTTACTGTTTAACTATACGCAGCCTGTTAAAGCGATTTCAAAGATTAAGATTGTTGATTTTACCGCGCGCATCGCTGTTCCTTTTTTGAATGTTAAGGAAACTGCACAAAAGCTTGCATTGCCTGATATCATATGGGAAAAAGGTAAATTACTTGTGTATGCGGGCGGCAGAGAAGACGCATTACCAGAAGTATTTGAACTGAATAATATGGAAGGTTCGAGCAGACAGACAGCCGGTACGCGGAATGTGAATGCGTCATGTTTGATATATGGTATCGGCAGCCTGAATATACACGGAAGCATACGTGACGATGGAGCCTGGTCAGGGGCAGCAGGCTTTAAGATTAAACAGTTTTCATCATCGATGATTCCCGATGAATTAAACATCATTAAACCGTGGGTCAAGAATCTTACCCTTAAAGGCCTGGCAGATATACAAGTGGAATTATCCGGTGATATTAATAATAAAATACCTGTTTCAAACTGGTCAAGCAGTGCTTCCGTTGTCGATACTGTTATTTCTTTAACTCGTGATACCGGGAAACTTGATTTGTCTGTTACCAGCGATTTTATGGTTACACAAAATACTTGTACTATTAAAAATGCCGATATTACCATGCCGAAAAATACAAGATTAAAAATTGAGGGCGCCATACAGCGTCCATTTGATCAGTTTATCAGTTCGTTAAATTTTGAAGCCGAGCATTTAAATCTTGATGATATTCGAAGCATATACCAGGCTCCGGAGCTCGATAAATTTCCGGTTATTGATGCTGAAGTCAAAGGGCATTTCAGCGGCACATTAGCAGAGCCGGTTATTGACATGGAAGTGCGTAATGCGGGTTGGGCGTTTACTGAGAATATTTCAGGAGACGCCTCGTTTCATTATTCATATAAAGATAACAATATCAGGTTATCAAATATATTAGTTACAACTGCCGATGGTGCGCTCCGGGGTGAAGCGCATTTTATGCCGCAGGATTGGTCTGCTTCCTGCACGATAGAGGCGGTTGAATCGGCAAAGCTTATTCCCTGGCTGCCTGAGGATTTACTTTCAGGCCGTTTGGAAGGTTCACTTGTTCTTGAAGGCGATGCCCGTAATCCGCGTATATCGGGAAATCTTCTGTCAAAAGATTTTAGCTTTTTTAAAGCACAATATCCGGACTTTTCATGTTCAATACACTATATTGATAACCGTTTTATCATAGAATCAGCTGCGCCGTCGGGTAAGTTTGATTCACATCTTGAAATACGTAAATCTGAAGATGTGCTGCTGCTTCAACAGCTCGATGTTGTTTCACCCGCAGTCTCTATTACATCAAAAGGCATTATTTATAATGCAGATAAGAAAATGGATATCGCGTTCAATGCATCGAATATTTCAGTTGATTATATATCAGAAAAATTCCCATTTTTTAAAGGATTTAAAGGAACAGTTGAGTTAAAGGGTTCTGTTAAAGGGAACTTACGAAATCCTTTATTTATAGGTAAATGCGGAGTCTCTGAAAACAATGCTGAATATTTTTCTGCGGAAATTTCTGCTGACAGCAATGAAATGAGATTATTAAACATTATATTTCTGGAAAACCTCACCGGCTCAGGCAGATGGAACCTGACCTCAGGGGAATTAGAACTTAATGTAACCGAAGAAAATTTTGAGTTGGCACGCATTAATACATATTTCAACATGCCGGTTTCTATACGAGGCAAAGCATCAGGAACTCAAAAGTTCGCTCGTATTATTAATACGGCATTTATCAAAAAGGAAGGCGACAAGAGTTTTATTGATGCGATGAGGAAGAAATTCTCCTTTTTTTTAAACCCGCCGGATATGCCGAAAAAAACTCATATATGGAGAAGCGACGGGAATATACAAATTGATAATGGAGATTTTAACGGGATAGTCTTTAATGAGCTTCAGTTACAGGCAGATCTTACCGAGTCCATGCTGAACCTGAAAAATATATCAATAATGCAGGCTGACGGGAATTGTAAAGGAAGCGGTATGATACGCTTTAATAATAAAGAAAATAATCTCAATGTTAATTTAAACTGCAAACAGTTTGCATTGAAAAATATTCATATTGACGGAGAAATTAGCTTGTCCGGTGATTATAATAATAATGATATTAATGTAGATGTGTATTCTCCCAGTTTTTGGTTTTTAGGTGTTCGTACCGGCGAACTCAAGGGAAAGATCTTGTTTGAAAGTTCAATTTTGACCTTTGCTGATTGGCGTATGGGTGAATTTATATCCGGCAAGGCACTTATAGACTTCAACGCTGAAGATGCGGCATTGGATGGAACCATTTCAGCAGATTTAAAAGATCTGGCCTTGCTGCATGAAATGACGCCCCTGGAGCAATGGCGGGATATTACCGGAAGCGGAAATTTAAAACTATCATTAGAGGGAAGTTTAGCCGATCCGGTTTTTAAGTTTAACGTATCTATACCTGAGGCACATTGGAAAGATATGAACGTGGGGATACAAGGAGATCTGCTGTATCAACAGCGCCGATGGACGATCCCTGAAATGATGCTCGATTTTAAAGAGTCCGGCACTATACGATTAACCGGCATGTATGGATATAATGAGTTTGATGCCGCGCCCCGTTTTGAAAGCGAACTCTCACATCTGGACTTCTCCATTGCGCGGTCTTTTGTTGATTTGCCTGAATGGATCACCGGTCAGGTAAGCGGAAAGATACTGATTAGCGGCAGTATTGCTGAGCCGGTATTTTCCGGTGCACTCAGCGGTGATAAAACAGTTATGGGAACCACGGTAATTGATAATTGGAGGGGTGAATTAACGCTTATTAAAAATAAATTAGATATTCATAAAATGACCATCACCAGAGGCGCTGAGTTATGGAACCTGGCTGAAGGTTCATATCTAACATTCACTACAGATAATCAGATTTCATTTTTAGCAAATGTGGAGCTCCGAAATATTTATATCGGCATGTTTAGTGTTTTCGGCGGTATGAGTATACGAGGTAATTGGGATTTCAGCAAAAAACTTCCGAATGAACTTGAATTAATTACACGCAGTATGTGGATAAATCAGCATGATTTTGAGCGCGCAGTGAT
>JBDRMW010000134.1:0-3058 GCA_043811735.1 bacterium | reverse complement strand
CAGCAAGCTGCTTTGATCATGAGGCCAAAAAGATTTCGGATGCGTATGCATCCGATAGGAACTATTATAGCGATAAGTTTAATTATTTGCAGGAAGTTTGTAGAACAGTCTTTAAAAAACTAGAGAAAGTCCCAGCTAAATCAGACTACCGCGAAGCGGTTTAGTTCAATAGTGTATATGTGGAAAAAAGAACGTGCCGTATCTCTTGCGGTTATCCTTATTAATACAGCATATATTTATCCTGAGCAGAAAGCATTATGTCTGTCTGTGCCGGGAGCAGTTGAATCGCACCAGGAAGTTTCTTTTGTTCCTGATAATCATATCCTGCATGATGAACTGAAAGCATCAGTTAAAAAAGATATAGAAACAATCGGGTGTTTAATTGATAATGTTTTATCATCTGTCCAGCAGAACTATAGTGCCCGGAAGCATGGTGCACGGCAAACCAATCAAGTCGATCAAAGAATAACTATTTTGAAAGATCATCTCGCGATAAGTCACCAGGTATTGCTTGAAAAATTTGAACATGATGACAGTGATTTTTGGGATGATTTTCATCCATTATGGGCATACCGGTGTATCTGCAGAGCCGAGTATAATCTGCAACAAGCGTATATTTTAATATCATTCCTGCCTGAATCCCTGCCCATTATTGATGAGTTATTTCAGGCTATCCAAATCGCGAAACAAAGATTATTGTCATATATCAATGATCAATTACTTAAGCATATTATCACAATCCATCAATTAGAAGCATATGTTGTATTGTTCATGTTTATGGAACAGCTATCTGATGAATCATTGCGCAGAGAATTATGGTATATGCGTAATGCGGTTATCAAATTATCAGATAAAGGTACTATGGAACCGATTGATGATTTGAGCACTTATCGTAAAGATTACTTCTCGGGTTGCGTTAAAGACAGTGACTGGTTTCTTCAACGTCTTCAACATTTTGATTATTGTTTTTCTTCTCATGAAAAAGAGAAAGCATTGCTTCCGTATCCTTTACGTTTAGGCTCAGCGTTTAAAGCATTGGAGAAAGATGTGTCATCAGGAGGTTTTAATGATTATATGAATGTGCAGTATGTTGCGCTCAACGATGTACATGCGGCAATCGAGTTGTTTAATCAAATGCTTGATGCGCTTGTCCAAGAGTGGTGGTTTCAATTTCGAAAAAATGAAATTGATGTTTTTGGGGAAAGTCGCTGGCAGAACATTTTTAATAATGTCCAGACAGCGGTTAAACAGCTGATCGAAACAAGTTTATTGATTAGATATGGTATTATCCCGAATATGCAGAAGACACCTGCTCCCAATCCCCAGCGCGATGTTATGCTGAAAAGAATTGGCAGGCAGTTGATGCCTGATATTGATAAGGCACTTGCATGTTGTTTCGACAATGTTTCTGAGATGATCACACATTATTATAGCAGGCAGAACAACAAACCTGTTCATCTCGAGAGGGATAATTTATCGGAAGAGGAATTAGTTGCAATAAACTTTCAACAGCAAAAACTGATGGAAGAATTTATAGCGGAGATAGACAGACGTGTTAAAAGGGTTAAATCATTATTCGGCAAAAATAAAGATCCGCATAAAGGTCCGCAGAAATATGCCATAAGACGTTTTCACGGGAATAGGGCAGATTACACCGTATCTATTGAACAGATAGTCTCAGCACCTCGCGGTGCAGGGTATTATGTTGATGCCGCAGACAGGCAGGTATACCAGGCATTGTCAGCCGGTTCAGTGCTGCGTTATGTGTTTCAGGATGAAAAATCATACGAAGCTTTAATTGATGCAGCAAATACCGTTAAACAGGCGGGAAAGCCGGATCAATCAGATGGTGAGCGGATGGACAAACTATCTGAGGCTGTTGAACAGCTGTGCGGTTTAATCGGTGCAAAGCCGGGTGACCGATCGAGCATACATAATACCATACATGCGTATTTTGATGGTATTCCAAAAAATAAACGGCCGGTCATTTTTAATGAAGAACCATTACGCAATGCATTAACGCTTCTACAGCGTGAGTTAAGCCGTATGCGGATAACAAGAGCATGTTCAGGTTTCTCGAAGGGTGCCGTGCAAACAGCGGGAAAAAGTATGTTGGCATTGCCGAGCATGAGTTTGGCACAAGAAGTTCTGCAAGAAGTTCTGGGGTCTGGTCTCAAGTATTGACAACGAGCTCACGGCCAGCTTAACTTGAGGCCAAACCCCAGGGATCAGCTGATCCGCCGAATTGTACACAGCGCAAACCATAAAGAATTGTAAATTCATAAAAAAATCACTATCCCTAACCCGAGCGCAGTTTAAAAATAACTTATCTTTTAACGAATTTTTTTATACAATTACCTGTAATGAAACATCGTAAACTCATAATGTTATTTTTTATTGGCTGTATACTTTCTTCCTATGCCTGGTCTGATGATATTGATGTTGATCATGAGGTTGATGATCAGATATATTCTGATGCAGGCGGAAGATTAACACGCGGCTATGCAATAAGCGGTTTCGGGGGGTTTACGTATCCTGATAAAGGATATACGGGATACCGTTCTAATCCAGGCATAGGCGGTGATCTAAGACTCTTATTCCGCGACAGCAAAGGAGTCAGATTTTATACTGCCCTTGCAATAGAATATTTTCCGCTTGCCCTGCCTCAACATATGGTTGATTTTACCGAAGATGTCTTTACGATGCATCTTTATCTGGCAGGAAACCTGCTTTTTCATAAACGTTATATTCCCTATGCCGGTGCGGGAACAGGTTATTACTGGCATTTTCTTGAACAAAAAGTTCCTCATTTCGGGACTAAATCAGATACGCAGCATTTTTTAGGATTTAACTGGCACCTGGGCATTGAATGCCGCATCACTCCGTATGTTAGTATATCTTCACAGTATAAAAATCACTATATAAATCAACCGAAGATGTATGCAGTTATTTCGGTATATTCTATTCATGCAATAATCTATTTTGGTGAACGTTTGGAATTATGAAAAAATTCTGCTTCTTATTAATGCTTTGGTTAATAGCGGCAGGTGCGGGTTGT
>JBDRMW010000133.1:0-4493 GCA_043811735.1 bacterium | reverse complement strand
AAACCGTACAGGTCTTTGATATGAGTTATTTTATCCATAACCCATACAATATCGCTTACGGATTATTGTGTCAAGTCTTAAAAGAGCTTTTTCCGTCTAAGAAAGACCGTTTTATATGTACAACAAAGCCAGAAGACCCATTTTTATTGAAATCATATTGAATTTTTGATATAATCCCAAAATCTGCCATTATTTCATATTTAAGAGTACATTTACATATGAATTGCCGAATTATCTTTTCTTTTATTCTTTTATTCCTGTTTTTAGCTGATATCTCAGCTGCAAAAAAAAATCCTGCCAGTCTATCCTGGCCGGAAGACACCCCTTTATATGTCTTAGAAAAAGCAGATTCACCGTATATCGTAGATAAAGAATTCATAGTTGAACAGGGCAAGACATTAATTATTGAACCTGAAGTAACCATATATTTTACCGGCGGATCCCTGTTAGTAATTAAGGGAGGATTCAAGGCTGAAGGAAGGAGAGATAAAAAAATCATCTTTACCGCTGAAGATCCGCATGCCCCCTGGGGGGGAATATTCTTTGACAATGCTGAAAAAATCAGCCATATGAAATATTGTCGTATCGAACGCGGCGGCGGACAGACCCCGCAAAACGAAGATTTAGGCATCCCCTGGCAGGTTGGCGGCGCATTAACCGTGGTAAATTCAAGTATCAAAGTTGAATATTGCATTATTACCCGTAATCATGCCCAAAAAGGCGGTGCGGTTTATGCGCAGGATGCAGAGCTCCTTATGCAGGGGAATATTATACGGAAGAATTCAAGCATGGAAGGCGGTGCATTCTATTTTTATAACGTAAATGCAGTGTTTATCGGCAATAAAATTGAAAAAAACAAAGCAGGTAATATCGCCGGTGCCGTAATGTCGTTTGATTCAAATCTTGAGTTTATACGCAACAGAATTGTGGCCAATAGTGCAGGTGTCGAAGGATCAATTTATCAGGAGAATTCAGATATAAATTTGTTATTTAATAATATTTCACGCAATAGAGGAAAAGAAGCCCATAAAGAATTTATTGCCGAGATTATTACTGACCGGCCGGGTTTGACTAAGGAAAAAGAAGAAGCTCAAAAACGAGCAGCCATTAAGGAAATGGTTCGGGAATATGCTCCTTCCAAAACACCAGAACAGATAAAAGAGGAACTTCTTGGATCTTTATCCCTTATTAGAGGATCGGTTGTCCTGCCGCGGGAGTTTTCCCCGTATCGAATTACAAAGAATATCATTGTAGCTCAAGAAGGCAGCCTTGAGATACAACCCGGTGTTATTTTAGAGATGTCGCCTAATATTGGAATTACCGTGTATGGAAGAGTAAATATTAAAGGAAGGAAAACCAGGAAAATATTTTTCCATGGTATCGGATCAAACCAAACATGGAATAACATTACTTTTACCAACAACATCAACGATAATATCATTGAATGGGCTGTTTTTACCAATGGTAAAGGCAGGAGATTAGAAACCAAAACAGGCGAACAGTTCATGGCCGGAGGGGCCATCGCGGTGCTTGATTCAAAGCTGACGTTACAGAACTGTTCTTTTGAAATAAACAGATCTCAATACGGCGGCGCAGTTTACTGTGAAAATTCAACGGTGGTGATTGAACATAGCTCATTCCAGAAAAATAACGCGGAGGAAGAAGGCGGCGCATTGTATGTACGGCTTTCAGAGCTCTCTATAAATAAAAATGATTTTTTTGATAATACGGCCGAACATGACGGCGGCGTTATCTCTCTTTATAAATCAGATTCAGAAATTGCTGAAAACAATATGTATCAAAATATTACCCTGCCCAATAAAGGAGTAATCTTATGCAGAGGTTCTCGGCCAAAAATCAGGAATAATCAAATCTTAAAAAATACAGGCCGAAGAATCGTGGTAGAACCGTTATCGGCAGATGTTGAAAAAAGGAAATTAACAATTCGATAATCCCCAAAAAATGTAACAATTTTGTAACAATTGATACGTACAATATATACAAGCTTTAAAAACTTTAAAATTTAACTATTTGTTGATTTTTAAAGGTAAATTGCAAAAATTAATTTTACAATTTGTTTACAAAATCTTAACACGAATTTCACATGAGGTTGTTATACTTTAATCATATATAAATAAAGGAGCTTTTCCATTGAGATTCTTACTAATCCCTAGAACCAACATTGGATGTGGAATTCGACAAAAAATGCCTGCATTTTTCCCTCTAAAATGGTTCAACCGTACTATCAAGTACGCTTTCACCATTTTCATCGGAAAAATTTTGGCATTTTTCGTCTCGGTTCTCACACCAATGTTGGTTCTAGGGATACTTGTTCTTTGCATGATGTTTGGAACCTTGCAGGCAGCAGAGGTTGAAGAAGAAATATTGAGTAATAACCAGGGATATGAGTTTGATTTTATATCCGGGGCCAAGCAGGTGAATTTAATGGTACCCAGAGGAAGCATAGGAGCAGAAGTGGATTTAAAATTTTCTTTCAGTCCATTAACCAGAAATTTTGAAGTTAATCCAGGATTATTACAGCAGGCACTTAATAATCTGGATGCATCCTTACGCTACACCGATTCCTATATAGTTGAATTAGCATTGTATGTCAGCGGTCAGGCCCGGACAACTACATTCCAAATACCATTAAAGCTTGAGATAAATTATCAAGATGCGGATCAAAATGGCATGGTTGACGGCATGATCCCGCTTATTTTTGAAGAAAAACTGCGTGCGTATTATTTAGATGCAAGCAATGCCTGGCAGCTGCATGAAGATCAGGAGCAGGATACTACCCAAAATACCGTAACTTTATATATCAGCAATCCCGGCACCTTTGCATTGATCGGTGAGGTGAATTACTCGAATGATCCGGATCAGGTAAAAATCTATCCAAATCCATATAGACCGGGTTCTTTAAGCAGTTTTGATGCAACAGGAATAACCTTTGATAAGATCACGAATGATTCAGAAATTCAGATTTATAATGTAAACGGTGAATTATTAAAAGTGTTAAAAGAAACAGATACTGACGGCAGAGTTTTCTGGGACGGCAAAAACACGCACGGCAGGAGTTTAGTTACCGGAGTATATATGGCACTTATTAAAGGCAGCAGCGATAAAAAAATATATAAATTTGCGATTGAGAGATAACCATGAGAAAAATAAAATGGGGGTTTATAATGAAAAAAACTTTTAAAGCTTTCATGATTTTAGGCTTATTAGCAGTCAGCATACATGCATTCTCTGCGGATGTCCCTCCTTATATTAATTATCAGGGATTATTATCGCAACGTAATACTGAGGGCGTTGATCAACCGGTGGAGGGCAGCAGGAATCTAATTTTTCGATTTCATACTAGTGAAGAGCCTCAAGATGGGGAAATTGCTTTGTGGGAGAAAATCTATTCAGGTGTAGTTATTACTAACGGCATTTTTAATATTCAGCTTGGCCCGTTTGATCCGGTTGATATTGCACACTTTGCCTCAAATCAGGATATTTTCCTCGAACTAGAAGTTGGAGGCGAGAAATTTTCCAGACAAAAACTAATCAGCGTAGGATATGCATTCAGAGCCCAGTCAACAGCTTCAATTGATGATAATACCGTAAATTCAAGTAAGATAGAGGACGGAACTATTCAGGCAGTTGATTTATCTTCAGATGCTTTAGAAGGCATCGGCACCGAACAAATAGAAGATGGCGCTGTTACGCAGGATAAATTAAACTGGGACCTAAAAACAGGCACTGGAGGACCCGAACCCAGCGGCCCTGACCCAAATTATCCCGACATGACCTATGGTTTAGTTCCGCGGGGAGCCATAATAATGTGGTCAGGTTCAGTAACGCCCAAGGGCTGGGCATTGTGCAATGGCGAAAACGGCACCCCAAACTTATCCGATAAGTTCATCATGGGCACAACAGACTACAATAGAGTAATAGCGCAAGAACAAGGCGGCAGCTTTCAGCATTCTCATGCTCTTACAATTAATTTAACTTCTAATGGAGCTCATACTCCTACTGGTAGTGTTGCTGGCCATGCTTTAACAATCAATGAAATGCCTTCGCATAATCATGCAAATGGTGTTTATAAATATTTATTAAAGAAAGATGGTAATGATACTCGTTTACATGGTGATCAAAGTCCTAATGAACCTAACTTGTTATATGCTGAAGAAATACAACCAGCTGGTGGTAATGCACAAGGGGGTACAGATGCTCATTCTCATGGATTAACAATGAATGAAGTAGGTCCTCACACGCATGGTAATAATCCTGATAATCCTTCAGTTTCTGATTCAAGAAATCATTTACCGCCGTGTTATGTATTGGCTTTTATAATGAAGTTGTAATCAAGATATGAGTTAGGATAAGAATAAAAATGGAGGTGTCTTTTGGAAACTATCATTCGTAAAACAGTCGGATTTATGGTTGTTTTAGGGTTGTGCAGCGGCTTTGTGTATGCTGAAGAAAAATCTCTGCTTGATGAGATG
>JBDRMW010000132.1:0-2000 GCA_043811735.1 bacterium | reverse complement strand
GAAATTTCACTTAAATAGGTTAAGGGTGCAAGTGACAAGTGTGTGTGAAAGCAAGAGCATAAGAGACAAGTTTTAATAAATATTTCATAGTTTTTTCCTCCTTATTTGAGTACCGCGATTTTTCCACGAGCTGAAACTGATGTTCCACCAGTTCTAGCAACAATTTCGAACGGATAGATGCCGTTCATGACCAGGTCGCCCCTGCCGTTCCGCCCATCCCACTCGACGTCATTATATTTTTCAAAGATCCCGCTTCCTTCGGCATCGCCCCAGCCGTCAAGTTCGGCAACCAGCGAGCCGGTTATATCGTAGATCCTGATCGTTACTTCATCTGCTGCGGCACCAAGCCGGTATCTTATTTTTGTCTTTTGTCTGTTTGGGTTAAACGGGTTTGGGTAGTTGGTAACGCCGGTTATAGTTAATGGTGGATCTATAATAAAATCTTCGGTTGCAGAAGAAGCCTCATTAGTTGCACCCGGATTGGCCACCACCTGCCACTCCCAATCTCCTCTGCTTAAACCTTCGTCGAATTCGTGGATTGAATAAGATAAGGTTGGCCTGCTTCCATCCGATGGATTAGCTTCGTTTATTGTAACTGATTTTGAAAAAGTCTTGTCAGGAGTTGCTAGTAGACTTGGCGTTCCAAGTTTAATTTGATAGTCAGTTGTTCCGATCAATCCGGTCCATTTGAAGGTCGGGCGCAGGGTCCTGACCGTTTCGCTGTTGATGGGGGAGAGGAGTTCGGGCAGGATCGCCGCCGGCGATTCGATAGGAGATTGTATTTTGGTTATGCTTAGCTTCGTTGCTGTTCCATTGATCGGGGCAAAGTTAGAGGGGACTTTTTGGAAGTAGATCTCTTTATTGCCATCGCGGGAATCTTCCCAGGCGGTGTAGATATTCCCAAAAGAATCATTTATTAAAGTTGGATTTGAAGCAATTGAAGGGGTATTGGTTAACTTAACGGGAGTTTCCCAGCTTATAGTTTGGGTTTTGCTGATATATGAAACAATAGTATAAGCTATTGCGGAAGAATTTTTTACCAAATATATTCCAGGTATGAGTGAAAGCGAATAAACTTTAGGATTGGAAAATGTTGCGTCCGGTGATTTTACTTGCCATAATACATTGCCATTCTCGTCACAAATGGAATGATCCGTGCCATAGCCAGCTGCACAGATAGAAACGACTTGAGTGATATCTATATGGAAAATAGATGGATTGCTGCCAATAAAAGTGTCTGCTGTTTTATTATTAATAACGGACTGAGAAATTATGCCTTTTTGATGATATAACAGATGATCATACTTTCCCGAAAACACCTCATGAACGCTTTCGTTAACATTTCCGAAATAATTTATTCTATCTTTTAAAGTTATTTTATCTATTTCTGTTGGCGCAGGGGGAGGGGGGCTCCAATTTTTACCTAAATCAGAACTGGATGAAAAATATTGATTGAACCAGCGATATTGATAATTAACACGGGTATGCCCACTACATTGACTTGACCAATAATCTTTGCTTACAGAAATATACAATCTATACCATCCTTTCCCTAATGTAGTGGTGTATTTTGCATCATCCCATAATGTCATAAATTCATTCCCCGATACATCTCCATAGCAAGAAGCATAATAGACCTTATATGAATATCCCCCATAAGATTCACCAGCTACCTCGGTTTCAAACGTTGCAATAGCCCCATTAAAATTTACATAAAACCATTCATTTTCAGTAAACCCTGATTGATGTACCCCAGTAGCCTGTTTGGGGATAATTTGATCTGGTATTCTCCAGCCTTCAATCCATTTCAAGGTTAGGTTGTTTCCGCTGTTTTCAAGCGCCGGGTTAACTGAATCAATTAAATTGGCGGTTATCTTCTGATCGTCTCTTAATTGAATTGTAGTGCTCGAAACTGTTGTCGAATTACCAGCATTATCCCGCGCGGTAATTTCCAGCGTATAATTCCCCTCATTAACATAATCATTGCTGTTGTTGGTCCC
>JBDRMW010000131.1:0-10402 GCA_043811735.1 bacterium | reverse complement strand
CGAAGAATCGTCATAAGTGAAAATGTTGAAACCAATAATACGAGCATAACATATGTATGCTTTTTTAATCTGCATAATCCCCATGCACCAAGAAGCGCGCATCCAACCGACGGAATATACAGTCTTTGTTCTGCGATAGGCCTGGTAACAATAAAAAAGACATTTGAAACAGGCCCAAGTGTTACAAAAATCCATAGAAAACTAAAAAAACCCGGTGAAGATCTCCGGTAGAGCTTTACCGCAATAATTATAAAAAGAACTATTGCAGCCATTGAAACTAACACATAAGGCTCAAACATTGAAACCGGTATGCCAATCGACCGGTCAGGATTAAAAGAAAATGGGAATACCATAAGAAATACATAATGTACTATTGATTTTAATACTACGAGCACATGCGAATACAGGCCAATATGAATTTGTTTAAAATCAAATGCAGAACCTGATTTTATTATGAACAATTTGAAATAAAGATACGCATAACAAACAAGCCACAACGGCAGGGTAGTAAAAAATGCTTTTTTCCACATTTTCTTATCTACAAAACATATAATATACAGTAATATAATCACCGGCAGCGTTATCCCCATCTCCTTAGACATCAATGTAAGAACATAACAGCAAACCGATCCCAACAAAAAAAGATATTTTTGATATTTTATACTAGATTTTTGATTCTTGTCGTTTGATA
This sequence comes from bacterium, assembly GCA_043811735.1. Lineage (GTDB taxonomy): Bacteria > Elusimicrobiota > JBDRMW01 > JBDRMW01 > JBDRMW01 > JBDRMW01. The sequence goes on along the minus strand of JBDRMW010000131.1, from coordinate 9,711 downwards.
CTTGATACTTGATACTTGATACCTTTTGCTGAACGTCTTTCACCATGTTATTACTTTTAATATACAATATGAGGCCAAGCAGATAAAAGATGAGCGTAATGAGATCAGTCCTATTTTTTATCCAGGTGACCGACTCTACATGCATAGGATGAACGGCAAAAATAAGCGCGCCAAATAACGCAAATTCAACATTCGCAAATAACATCAATGCGCATATATAAACTAATAATACATTGGCAAGATGAAATATCAGATTAGTCACATGATATCCAAAAGGCCGTGCTTTCCAAAAATAATAATCAATGGCAAATGTTAATGTCCGCAAAGGGAGGTACCTGGTACCATACCTGGTTATACTTGAATATGCTTCCCAATAATCAGGGGTAAAATATATGAACGGACTAGGCGGATTGGTAACATATTCATTCTCTATAATATTATCCTCATCATCCCAGGCAAAAGGAACATCAAATGTATTGGCGAAGACACCAATCGTCAAAAGTGAGAGTATGATGATATTCCTAAGATGTATTCGATTCATTTTTGGGTTATTGAATAAAATCCTGCTCTGATAATATGTTAAAAATATGCTGTGCCATCAAGGCATTTCCTTTGGCATTGGTATGGACCTTATCCAAGAAATATTCGCTCTCCTCCACCAGTGCAGTACCGGTCAATTCCGGAGCAATCAGCAGACTGATATTATATTTCTCTGCAATTTCACGTAAATGCTCCCGATATTTTTCTATGCTTAAGAAATGATCTCTACTTAAAAATATCTTAACCGGTGGCATAATTAGAATAATTTTTCGTTTTCTTTTTTTTGCCATACGCACAATACGTTCAATATTATCTGCATACTCCAGGTGGGAAACACGATGAACTTTAACATCTTTGTTGGCAGCGGGTTTTTTAAACCGCAGAAGCTTCTTAACAACCCGAAACAGCCGTATCCGTTCAAGTATCGAGCACATTTTCATATAAACCGGGCTTTCTTTAATAATTTCCGAGTCTGACAAATAATATCTTTCCAAAACATCATTTGCTCCGTAACAGACCGTAATGATATCAGGATTAAGCTCTTTCCCATAATACTGATAGCGGACTAATCCCTGCCGGGAGGTATATCCCGGAACACCGGCATTTATCACTTCAATTTTACGGGAAGGGAACTTTTCCTTTAATATATTTTCTAACATCTGCACATAACTCTCCCCCTGAGGAAGCTGATATCCGAATGTGATGGAGTCTCCATAGCAGACAATGCGGATCGTATCGGGATCCTTTTGTAAGCTAAACTCAGAACCGCGAAAACCAAGAGAATTTGTCTGCACTAACGGGTTGGCTACATACATATTAGATTTAAGCTTCCAGAATAAAACAGGATCAAATTCCATATATGGATAATGAGGATCATTTTCCATCTGATATACAATTGATTTAAACTCTGATATATCATCCTCTGCAATCATGAAGAGCCCGAGTAAAAATTCCGCAAGCAGCAGCATACCGCACATCAGTCCGATAATTATTAACCATGTTTTTCTTTTCTCTGACATTTGGAATCCCTTGATTTTCATAGCTTAAAAAATTCTCCTTATGTAATATAGGTACCTTATTTTTTTATCAATCCTTTTATTGATTTTGCCGTTTCCTGGACAATATATTTTGCCAGTGTTATATTAGCATTTTTAAGAATGTTTTTTGAAAAATTAATTAGATAAAAAGGCCGGTAGTAAACCTTGTTTTTAGCATACCTGACCATTTTTTCCAGGTCTTCATATGATTTCATCCACGCAAGTTTAACCCATGGCTTTGTTGTTTCATGGATGCTCCACGCACCCATTAACGTTCCCTCTGCCTGTGCTTCTGAATAAACCAATGTTCCGGGATACGGCATAAGCGCTGAAATGCTCGCGGTGGTCGGCTTAATCTTAATAATAAAATCAACCGTTTTTTTTATGGTCTCCGGGGTTTCTCCCGGATAACCCAGGCACCATCCCGCATGGCAGAGAAGCCCTGCTTTTTTGGTTATTTCAATTGCAAGAGCATTTTGTTTAATAGTTGTCCGCTTATTCATGCGGTCGAGAATATACTGCACCCCTGACTCCATCCCATATGAAATAAGATGACATCCTGCTAATTTTGCCTTCTGTATCAGCTCCTCATCAATCATATCAACCCTGGTTTTAAAACGAAAAGATACTCCCAATTTTTCCTTAATTAATAAATCAAATATTTTTACTGCCCGGTAACGATCAAGGGTAAAATTAGTATCAACCATATCAACAATGCTGATACCTCGTTGCCGTAAATAATTAAATTCTTCAATAACATTTTCAGGTGACCTCGCGCGAAATTTACCGCGAATATTAGCGCAGAATCCGCATTGATGCGGGCATCCCCTGCTGGTAATCATGCTTTCAACCCTGCGCGGCCCCATCTGCAGCATATAATACGGATGCTCTTTATCAGGGTCAACGAGCAATCCGCGGTCTGTGATCCCCAGATCATCCAGATTTTCAGGCGGATCCGCTGATTCGTTAACCGCAATGCTACTACCTCTGCGATACACTACTCCTTTTATCTGAGAAACGTCACCCCCGGCATCAAGCGCACGGCATAATTCAACCATGCTAAACTCACTTTCTCCGCGGAGTACATAATCAACCTGAGGAAATGCATGTAAAACATTCTCGCCTTCAGCGGTTGCATGAGCACCGCCCATTATAATAGGTATCTGAGGAAACTGCTTCTTGATCGCCTTGGTTAATTGATACACAGAACATACGATTTCACTTAAGATCGGTATGCCGATAAGCGCAGGTATATCCGCTGTTATCATTGATACGATCTGCTCAATACCCAGCTTGAATACATTGGCATCAAGTACCCGTACGTTAAAACCGCTTTTTTTAAGCTGTGTTCCCAGAAAAAGCAGACTCTGCGGCGGCAGACACTTCTTTCTAACCTCACGTACATCTGCAGAAACAGGATTAATTAACAACACTTTCATTATATTTACGCTTTCTTTATCGTTATAATGTAATCTTCTAATGCAAGGTACTCCCCGTCAGATGCAATAAACGATGAGATCGCATCCTCAGGCGAGCACACGATCGGTTCCCCGTGACGGTTAAAACTCGTGTTAAGCACCAGGGGGAATCCTGTTTTTCTCTCCACTTCAGCAATAATCTGCCAGTATCGCGGGTCAATCGCTTTTTCAAGAAATTGCGGCCTCATGGTATTATCCACGTGAACAACCGCCGGTATACGGTCTTTTTTGTCCATCTTGACATTAAAACTGATAATCATAAAAGGAGCCTTAATACTATTCAATCCTTCAACATATTCCCCTGATCTCTCGGCAAGGATTGTCGGGCACATGGGCATAAAATGATCTCTGCCCAGTTTCTTGTTGATTATATCAACAATATCGTGTTTATTTGGAAGTGCTACTATTGATCTATGACCAAGCGCGCGGGGGCCGAACTCAAGTCTTCCCTGAAACCTCCATACAATATGACCTTGAGCTATCAGATCAGCAACTTCATCATCAACTCGTTTACTGAGTCTATATACTATCTGATCTTCATATATGTCTAACGCCTTTTTAATATCTTCGTTTGTATACGCAGGCCCTAAAAATACATGTTTAATTTGTCTATTTTTAAGTTTTTTCTTAACATACAGCTGATAACCTTCTATCGCTGACAATATGGCTAACCCGTTATCACCGGCAGCAGGAAAAATAAACAGATCATCCACACAATCCAATTCTTTGATCCGTTGATTTATTTTTATATTATATGCAACACCGCCATTGAGCACCATATTCCTATGTCCGGTTTTCCGTGCATAATATTCGACATATGCGGTAACTACATCTTCAACCAGTTTCTGTACTGAAGCAGCAACATCCTCACGGGAAAACTGATCAAGCTGTTTGAATAATTTTTTAGGGGACTCTGAAAATAAACCTAACCCAACAGTACATGTAATCGTACCCTGTTCGGAAATAAAATTAAGCCTTTTCCTCATGAGATCATAACAAGCAGGATTGCCATATGCAGCTAATCCAACTGTTTTTCCCACATCGGTTACGTGATTAAATCCCAGGTAAGACGTTATCAGGTTATAAAAATAACCGACCGAATTAACCGCATTGCAGTAAGAGATGCGTTTTATGGAATCGCCTTCACATGCGAAGACCCCTGAGGATAAGCCATCACCCTGATTATCAATCGTTATGGTCAACGCCTTATCAAAACCGCTTACAAAATATGCATAGGCATGGGTCCGGTGATGATCATAAAAAATAATAGGGGGTATTGTTTTTTTAAACAGCGGGAAAAGCATCTTTTTGAAAAAATATCTGCTTACTATTTCAGCGATATGCTGGCCGAACGGTATTGCACGAAGCAGTATCTGGCTGTGTATGTATATTCTTTTCAAAAACCCGGATTGATGATAAATCTGTTTTCTATGCGAGATTACCCATGAAAATATCTTTGGATGCCGGACTAATGCATTGGGTGTATTTCTTCCTCCCACCGTTATAAGATCTACATCTTCGGGTTGAATATTACCCATCTTAAGACAGGTTTTAATAGATTCAAGCGGAAACCCGCGCCATCCTTTTATCCGGTTAATTCGCTCCTCTTCAATTGCTGCAATAACAGCGCCATTCTTAATGAGAGCTGCTGCTGCATGATGGCTGTCAGTAATACCCAGGATATAAACATCCTGTTTGAATTCAGAATCCGGACCCATGCAGTATCCTTTCATATATGTATTTAACATTGCCTGACCACAAAAGATTAAGTTCTACCCTGGATCCGCACATGCACGTATCACATACGTGCGTATCAAGATTTAAGAATGCTGCCTTAAAACCATGAGTAACACAATTTAACGAGTTCGGTTTGGTTATTCTGCTGCAATGGATAACATCGCCGTTCGGCTCAATGCGACAGCTTATCCAGCCGCTTGCACAGTTCATGCGAACACCCCTTGGCCAGTTTAAAAGATGTGCAAGCCCGATCGAACTATTAGCAATTAGGTTGGATGATCTTCTAAGCAACATCAGTTTCTTAATAACAGCACGGTATTCATGTTCTTCCGGCATAAGCGGGTTTGGCCTGCTACTGCCGAGTATATGCGGTGTAACCGGCTGAAAATTTACTGGTGAATTATATTCTTTAGCTTTTTGCAGTACAAAATCTATTCCGTTAAGATTTTGATTTGATAATACGGTAGTAAATGACAATCGTATCTTATGCGCGACCGCGATTCGAGCTGATTCCATAACTTCGTTAAATGACCCTTTGCCTCGTATAGCATCATGTATCTTTTCCGGACCGTCAAAACTAATATTTAAAACATGAATACCCTTTAATTGTTGGATATTTTTATGTATAAGACTGCCATTGGTATTAAGCTTTACCTTGATGCCTTGCGCATAAGCATATTCAATAATCGCCCCCATATCATCCCGCATAAGCGGTTCGCCGCCGGTAAATGATATAATTGACGTTCCCATTGATTTCATCTCATCTATGACCGCAAACACCTGCTGGGTCTGTAATTCGCCTGGGGTTTTCTTATTCAAAGAGCAGTATTGACATTGCCTGTTGCATCGGTACGTTATTGCCCACCCAACAATAAGCGGTATTTTGCTACGAAATATTTTTGCTTTGATGAGATTAACACTATTTTTCAATATCATAACATTCAGTCATTAACCCTTATTTTTCATATGAAAACGTATATTTTTTCTCGAATAATAAAAAAATGCCGGGACTCCCAAAATTGCCGGAACAATATAATACACTACTGATATCAATAATGCACCCAGAAAAATCTCATATTGACTGCCATATGATGATAACAGCCCCATTGAGAGAGATTCCCGTATACCTATCCCATGAATACTTATGGGCAGACTGCTCGCAAACATAATAACCGGCAGTATAAAAAACAATTTGATAAAGTGCACATCTAATCCAAGAGCAGAAAATATAATAAATTCCGTCATTATTTCACCAATAAGCGGAATTATCGCGTATAACGCCAGCAGAAATTTATCTGTTGATCTCATTGCCTGGAAACAAGCAAATAATTTCTCTATGGTTCGGTTATTTTTTTTAAAGATCTTCATTAATAAATTCTGAAATTTTTTAAAAAAGATAAAAATACACCCGTATATAACCACTGAGGCTATGAATACTGCCTTATATGCAATCTTTCCGGTTACCATCCCTCCCACCCCAGCTAACACTAGCATTCCGCCGATTGAAATAAACTTCAAAAATGCGATTGAACTGATTGCACGGGGTATATCTACCCCTTCCACAAAAGTAAGTCCTGCAACACGGGTTACTTCTGACGTCTTAAACGGCATAATGAACTTAAACGGCAGGGATGCGGCATATAATAATACCAGATTAATATACCGAACCGCTATTCCTGTCTTTTTAAGCACCATATACCATAGATGAGGGTAAACAGCCATACGAAATAACAAGGCAGTGCATACCGCACATAAAATCAAAGATTTATCAGCTACTTTAACTGCTAAAATCACATTATGGATTTCAATTTTCTTAAACAACCATCCCAGCAGAAATATAGCAATACCATAACGCGCAATCAAAAGCATCTTCTTTTTCATAAATAAAGTTCGTACCCCAATCCCATCCGCTGAAAACATTTCACTTTGTGCCTCTGTGCCTTTCTCTGCCGTTGACTTTAGTTTTTAGCTTTTAAATGTCCGTATAATCTTTAATGGATACTGCTTCAAATAAACTTTGAACCGTAAATCATGGCTTCGCCAGGCTCCTACAATTTGAGCACATACAATTAAAATTCCCGGAATAAATCTGAACAAGAGATACAGTTTAGTATGCAGGATAAATCTAACTGCACATGCCGGTAATATATTGATGATTTTAAAAAGGTTGCGAAAATCTTTATTGATTTTTTGCATCCGTGGTGTATCACGGGTAGTATTAAAAAAATCAGCCTCTGCTCCTTCATCCAGCTGATTAATATATTCTTCGGTTACAATCCCATCAGCTTTTGCATGAGATAATATGTTCATTTTTGGATAATACATAAGGTTGTGGCATTTAACCCTGTTTAAATAGGTAAGACGTGCATATTCACCTGCAGCAATAATATGGTCAGAAATAGATTCTTTAGGCAGTCCAAATATATGATCAATATCATACCAGAGCCGGCAGGTATCACACAATTGAAAAACACGGCGTGCCTGTTCATTTGTCTCAAAACGGTTAAGAATCTTTTTTCGGATATCCTCATTCCAGGACTGCAGGCCGAACTCAACACAATAACAGCCGGCATCTTTCAGCAGTTTTACCTTCTCTTCATTGACAAACTGGATTTTGCCGAAACATTTAAACGGCACCTGTACAAATGCCTTGTATTCACGCATAAAATCTTTAAGCCATTGGATATCCTGGGTAAAAAAAGCATCTTTAAACAGCACTTCTTTAAAATTATAGGCCTTTTTCATCAGGGTAAGTTCATTAATGACAGATTCAACAGTCCGTTTCCTATATATATTAATTCCGTAGACATCTCGTAATGCTGTTTCTTCACAATAAGAACATGCATACATACATCCCCTGCTTGCCATAATCATATAACTGTCACTAACATCAATATATTCTTTAAAAAGGCTTTTATCCGGCAACGGCAGATTATCAAGATCAATCAAAGGTTTTAAAGAATTCATACAGACTTTTCCTTTATCTTTATACCAGAGATTGCCCACGTTATTTAACGAAATTGATCCGGAAATCATATCAATCAGTTCCAAAAAAACAGCTTCTGTTTCACCCTGAATAACAAAATCCACTGATTTATTCTGCATAATCTTTTCAGGGACCAGAACAGCATGAAGCCCTATAAAAACCATCGGTACCTGAATATCAATTTTAACTGCATCAGCAATATCCAATGCCCACTTATATGAGCTCGGATAAACCGAAAATAGTATTAGATCCGGCTGTGACCTCTTGATTTTTTCAATGACTTTTAATCTGCGGGAAAATAGTTTCGAAAGATAAGGCATATAACAGACATTATCAGTAACACCAAATACCCCCGGATCATATACTAATGTTACGTTATGACCTGCACGTTTGGCAATTGCAGAAAGATATTCTAATTCAAGAGACTCTCTAACCTGATACCGCCCGTAATATACAAAACTAATATTCATAATTTGTAAAAATCTGATTACAACGGTTAATTATACAATACATATTATTCTTAACTTACTGCCTTGTTTATTTTATATTTCAAGATCGGCAGTGCAGATAATACATAAAACAATATAACAATAAAACTTAAATTTTTTATTCCCAAAACCAATGCTGCATATTCTCCCATCCCGCCGGCCATACAGCCTATGAGATTTGAACCAAGGGAAATACTTACATTGCCGGTTGATTTAAATGAATGTGCAAATATGATCCCGGCAAAAAATATGGGCAAACCTATAATAAGCAATGACGCCAACAACTTGCCCTCAAATTGTAATTTTAATAATATTTCATACGGAATAAGATAAGTTACTGCAATTGATATAAACAATAATAGGTAATGCAGCAACATATGATTAGATTTTATTTTGATTACATAAAAGTTGGCACACAGGATTGCCGTAAGTATTGCTGACAATACTATGGAATTTACTACCCAGGTATTGCCGAATAAAAGCGATGCTTGTGAAATATTTTTTACTTCCAGCATCATAAACCCTGCCCCTAAAAAGAAAAAATGATATTGCAATTGAGTTATAAGCTTTGGCACACTGATGGATGCTATAACGAGAGATAATAACAATATCAATACTGCTAGGCGCCAATACACCAAAGGAATTTTTCTTTCCTTCATATAAAACTGAGGCCAATCATCTGTTGCTAAAATAACAGAAGATAGAATGTTACCAGAAGTAACTTTTTGAGGAAGTATCTTTAAAAATTGTCCGCCCAAAACTCTGCTTGCTTCCCATGAATTAGGTCCAAATACCGCTTCAATCATTGCAATTAATCTTTCCCGCGACCAGGCTATCGACCAATGATATCCGCTGAATATCATGGTAAATATGCCGTTTTCTTTCAGATGATCCCGTATCTGTTGAAAACTTTCAATAGTATATAAATAACTATCCAATCGCAGATTAGCAGTTGATGCATATTGAGAATGAGAATCCAATTGATTCATGACGATTAGATCATATTTTTTTGTTGACCGCTGTAAATATGCACGTGCATCATCATTATAAACCGTAACATTCTTATGCCGGTACGGGTTTTGCGGATGATATTTTTTTCCTATCTCAATAATTTCCGGATCGATTTCAACCGCAACAATTTCTTCTGCGCCATTCTCAATGGCTTTAGCTGCTTCATTGCCCACCCCGGAAGCAATAATAAGTACTTTTTTAGGGCTAATATATTGATACGGCAGACCAAATGACCTGTAGTAAGATATAACCTTTGATAAAAGTTTTCTTCTTTCCGGCGACTGTAATACCCTTAATACTTTAGGTAAAAAATTCATCATCGGCTGATGATACTCATTATTCACATAAACCAAACCCATGATTAACATATCTTTATCCAGCAGTGACGATGCATCTTTTTTAATCAATATCTGCTGAAATTCAATTTTCTGGTA
>JBDRMW010000130.1:0-13810 GCA_043811735.1 bacterium | reverse complement strand
TTTTTTCTTTAACTATAATTACATAGATCTTTTCAAATCACCTGAACTCAGATCATGCAATGCCGGCATTCCAAAAGGCGGAGATGTTATTATCTTAAATCTTGCAAATACTCTAATAATCTCTTCTTTTTCATCGCCGGTTAATCCTAACCTGGTAATTTCACGTTTGTCCTGATTAAGAATTCTCCTCATTTCTTCTACAGAGTATCTGGCCATACGCATCTCTTCAGGAGAAGATTTTTTACCGGTCTTTTTGGTTAATTTCATATTTTCAAGAAAATAATGCATTGCATTTTTAATTCTCTGGTTTTCTTTACCTCTGTATATCTCTGTCCCGTATATAGCCAATAACCTGAAATATGGTTCATTGTATTTTTCAGGCAGCACCTTGGTCAGTATTGCAAGAATATACTCCAATTTTTCACCTTTTGTTTTATCTTTCATTTTCCGGATATCACTATCACTCATGCCACCATGAATTATCATATTAAAAAATCCTTCCAGCGCTTCTCCCATATCCTCAGCAATTCGAGGATTCTCCTGATATGTTAAGAAAAAATCAACAAGCGCATCCGGCCGGCTTCCCATAGAAGCAAGCTCTGCATGATCAATATCAATATCAGTAACATCATCGGGAGTTTTTCTCATTCCCGTTATAGCACCGCGGTTGACCGGATCAATCAATTGTAAAAATATTCTTCGAGCAAACTCTTGTTTATCCGGCTGCTGTTTATAAATTCTTGATATCCGCCGCATGGTATCAAAAATTAATGAGTGCCCTAAATCTGATTTCCTGAAATTGCTGAGAGCTTCATGATAAGCTCTTTGGGCATGAAGTAATTGTTTCAGGTAATCATATACTGTTGCGAGATGATAATACAGTTTTCCTAAAGCTGTATATCTTTCCTGTATTCCTCTAGCCTCAGGATAATATTTCTCTGTTGCATCTCGAAAAATTATTCTCAGCAATTCCCAATTAAGCATTACTAATTGTCTGTTGTTTAAAGGTTTTCCCGAAGTTGCCAGGTTAAATAAAACTTTTATATCAGGATAAAAGATCATTTTTTCTACATCACAATCTTCAGCAGCCAAAGCATAAAAATCATTCATATGTAAAACCTCATTAAACACTTCTACAACCTGTTCTCCAGTAACGCTCTTTAATTCTTCATCACTTGTTACTCCCAGCAACCGACGTAAAAGCGTATTGACATTAGTTTTGTTAATTAATGCTCTTATAAATTTATCAATATCTAAATACTTAATATCACTCTTAGTTAATGTAATAAAACCTTTAACCCTGTCAATTTCTTTCTTTAAATCTCTTATTTTTCTCTGTACCTCAACACGATCAAAACCAATAACCTCAATTGCCCAGCGTGCCCAATATCGCACATTGTCACTTGAATCTGTCAGACAACTTAAAAGAGTATTAATTATTCTTTCTTTAAATTCAGGGGAAAATCCTTTTCTGCCGATAATACCAATAGCTCTGATACAGCTTGCTCGCACACGAAAATCAGACTCTCTTTCATCCCCCGCACCCGGGGTATCCTTCTCGTCTAACACATCCTGGCTCACCGCTTTAAAAAGCAATGTTTCCAAAACTTGTTCATCAGCAGCACCCATATTAGCCAGATTACGCGCTGCAACAGCTCTTTCAACCGGATGACCTTTTTTTAGTTTTGCCAGGTATTCCTGAGAAGTTTTGTCTGTATACAAAAGAATATTTCTTGCCTCGCGTAATGAAGTGTGCATCAATGAAAGCTCAAAATCAACATTTTCGAATGCTTTCATATAACTTGCCGTATTCTCAAGAACATTTCTTTCATGTTGATATTTGGGCCTTGCCAGACGAGAATCGCCTTGTATAAACTTGCGTAATTCTTCTCCTGCTGAGCGTATTTCTTCGCATGAAGAAGCTTCCTGCAGCCGTTTTACCAGGCGGGAAGGAATAAGTCTTTCCATTCTTTTAAGCAATCTGTCCTGCTGTTTACGTAATTGTATAATTCGTTCATACACAGCGCCAGATATAGAAAATTTACAATCATGTTCAGTAAACGCTTCAAATAAATCATATACATTCAATGCTGTCCTCATTTGAATCTCATCGTTAAAGTGATTAACTTTATAAACAGTATCCCTTTCATCATACTCTCCATAATAATGGTGCAGCATTTGTTCAAGGGCAGAATATGCATCAACCCCGGCAGCAAGAATTGAGTTTAAAAATAATATCCTGCTTGCAGATTTCTGCACATCATCAGCTAAAAGCACTTGTGTATAACAGTATTGCCGCATTTCCGGGCTCATTTCAGTCTCGGTTATATCCAAAATAATCCGTGCTCCTACTTTTTGCAGCCTTTCTAAATTAAGATAATCATAACGTGTCGAATTTATATACAAATGTGCTTTTTTACCAAGAATTTCTTCCGTATGACCTTTATCAACCACTTCTATCCTGTCATTCTCTCGAAAAGCCTCAGGAATATTTATATGTTTTCCATTTTGAGTTTCCTGTTTAAGCATAAAAAGTTTTTCTTTAGGTATCCCCTCACGGACATATACGCCTCCGCTGCTGTTAAAAAGACCGACAATTCTTATCTCCGGCATGCCCGGAGGAGCTTTGTACAGCAATGCTTCACATACTGCACTCCCAACTTCACCATATCCGCCGATAACAACATCTATCGTATTTGGCTTTGTTCCAAAATAGTTTTTACATAAAACCTCATTGGTAAAAACTTCTTCAATAACAGCCATTGCACTTGAAGCACGCATATCAGTTTTGAATCCGATCTTATGTGCATCAAGAAAAGGCTTTCCTGAAGCAGGGAGAAAAATCCCCAAATCAATATTTCTTTCATAGAGTGCATTCCAGTCTTTTCTATCCTGAATATCCCTTAATATTCTTATCTCATCAGGTGAAATATCTTGTTTGTTAGTTTCAATATATCCATCCAATGCTAAAGAAATTACCGTATCAGTCATATGAGTTGTATACTTAGGGCCGAATCCTAAATCAGGCATACTGCACGATATGAAACCAAGTATATCCGCACAGTATCTCGAAGAAGCTAACTTTTCTGCAACAGCTGTTTTATCTAATCCTTTCTTTTTTGGCAGAATAATCGTCCGCTCACCATTAAACGGCACTTCCCAGAATGTATTGATACTATCATATGACTCTGCTAATGCAATACAATCATTAAACAATCTGTTTCTTGCCGTTTCATAATTTGGGGTATCTGCTACATCACGGAATAAAACTCCTCCTGCTGACCTGGTTCGTGAAACTAATTTCTGGGAAAGATTTCTTTTGCTGCCGAAAACAACAGTTAATGCTTCGGAATCATCATCAACACAATATTCAATGGATGCAACTCTTCGTCCTTTAAAATGATAATTAAACCCGCCCAACGCATCAATTAATTCTCCATCGAAAACAACCGTTACCGGAATTTTATTTTTATCCCATTGGGGATGTTCTGCGTTATGTGAAACAATATATTTCCCAATATTTATTTTTTTTCCTTCTTTTTTGGGAAGAAGAGTTGCAAATTGTTCAACCGCATCAGCGATCCGCGGATCGATTACAACTTCTTTTTCTGAAAGATTTATTAGGGTATAGATGAGAAAACATAAAGGTCCAAATAATAAGATAACCGGAATTACAATAAATACCAATGCGCCGTATTCTGCCCATTGATCTGGAAAACGAGATGATATTACTTCCCCGAACAATAAGACCTGCAGGGGTTTAAAGTAAGTTATCATTAAAGAAAGAAATAATTGAGCTTCCAAAAGTAATTATCGATGCCCATTTTAAAAGAGGTATTCTTGATTTCCGCATACCCCACCGGAGAGGAGGCATGGATTGTTTTTCACTTGAAGGATCCTGCAGGGTATTAATCAATGATTTGCCTGTATCAACAACACTCGGCGGAGCAAGAAAATTCTGCGCCGATACCTGTGAAGGCATGCTCACAATAACCAGGCAGATTGACATAATAACTGCTATTAATTTATTACAGTCAGGCGCGTGCTTATACATATAAACTAATATATAATTTTAATGTAAAGTTTCTGTAAAGTAAATGTAAAATTTTTGTAAACTTACATTTAAATGAGTTTACGTGAATTTATTATTTGAATGTATATTAAGAGATCTCTCAAATTTATCTTTTATCCGTTCCTGATATATATTCATACCATCCTTCTTTAAAACAGCTCAAAAGAAAAATTAAATTTCTATTGCAATATGTTATACAATATTATATATTTCTTATCCGAGCAACTTCACTTTTTACCTGTTTTTTTTGAAAGGATACCGTATTACCATGCCCGCCAGAAAACCGGCCATCACCCTGGGTGTTGAGCTTGAAACCTATTCCATAATCCTTCCGGAAAACAGAATCTGCCGTGAGCTTCATTTTCCCAGGCGGTCTACGATTGAGAAAGGGGAGCGCTTCACCCGGGACACCAGCATCGGCAGCGAATATAACAGTAAAGTATTTACCAATATCCGCGAAGCATTTTTCCTGCTTAAGAACGGCCTGCGGAAATACACCCATTTCAGACAAAATAAAGAATCTTCAGAATCATACGTGATTTTCCCCATCGGCGGATGGATCGACCGGTTTGCCGGATTTCACATGCATCTTGCCAAAGGAAAAGAAGGGATATCTTATGCCGATTCGAAAGAATTAAACGAATATATCCATGATCATATCCCGTTTTTGATCGCATTAACGGCAAATTCACCGGTATGGCGCCGGAAACTCACCTCTTTTTCATGCAACAGAATGCTCCGCGGTACTAATACATACTGCAAGATAACCAGGCGCACAAATCTCCCAAAAAACCGGTTCACTGAGCTTATCTACAATAAAAAAAGCAGAACGAAACCCTCAACGTTTGAAGTGCGCGTATGCGACAGTTCCGTTCCTGAATTCTGCATTGCCGCGATGAGCATCTGCCTGGCAGTCGCGCTTCGCTGGATTAAAAAGAAAAATGCGTTAAATCAATCAACCCACAAAAACTATATTAAATCACGCGATCACGCCGTTCGCAACGGTGTTAAAGCAAAAATTACCTGGTCGAATCACCTGATGAGCCTGCCTGAATACATCGATCTTTTCTTCAGAAAATACCGTGAAGAGCTTTTAAGCATGGACATTCCGGATGATATTATCGCAATTTTTAAATATTTAAAAAAAGGATGGAACCAGGCAGAGGTTATCCGCGAAGCAGTCAAGAAGCAAAAACGTAAATACGGGCCGTCCTGGGAAAAACCGTTCTCAAAAAACTACATTGCAGCCATTCAGGAACTTCTGGACGGCAATTCATACCAGCAGTTTGCGTTAAAACTCGGGGTCAAGCTCCCGACGATAAAAAGAACCTGGCTTGGATCGAAAGGTTCTGTCTGGTAATCAATGAAGAAACCTCTGATCGGACTTACCTGCGAAGTCAATAAACTTAAACCATTCTATTCAGAGTTCAATTTGTGCTGCGATTATCAATATGTACGCGCCATCGTCCGTGCCGGAGGCATCCCGGTGCTTTTACCGATTAATTTTTTAACAAAAAATATCAAACCCCTTGTCAAATCAATCGACGGGCTGGTCATAATCGGCGGAGCTGATATATCTCCCCGGTTTTACGGTGAAACGCGCTCCACAAAAATCAATCCCGCATACCGCGGAAGAGTTTATTTTGAACGATTGTTGTATCAGGAAGCAGTACGGCAAAAACGGCCGGTTTTAGGCATCTGTTACGGTATGCAGCTGATTAATATCATTCCTGGCGGGACACTTTATCAGAATATAAAAACAGAACGTAAAGGTTCACGCAACCACCGGTCATACAAACATCCCCTGCATCCGGTTGAAGTGCAGCCCGGATCACTGTGTAATAAGATTTTTAATAAAAATTCATTTCTGGTGCACAGTGAACATCATCATGCGGTTAAAACCATCGGGAGGTCATTGCATATCACCGCGGTAAGCGACGACGGATTACCGGAAGCGATTGAAAAAACACCTTTGGTTTTTGCCGTTCAATAGCACCCCGAACGCCAGCCCAAAGACCCCGTTCAACAACGGCTTTTCCAGTATTTTATTCGATTGGGGAATAACGCTGCTTAAAAAGCTGGACATTAGTGTTAGAATACAGGGATCAAAAACATAATAAGAAAATAATGAATGTCGGGTTATTCGGCAGCGCCCCTTCAACATCCTAATTGTAATCCTAATTGTAAATTGGATTGACAAATTGTCCATTTAATTATACACTATCTCTATGATTACACGAGACATAGCAAAACAGGTTCTGCGTTTATCTAAAAAATATCCTGTTACTGCTATTATGGGGCCGCGGCAATCGGGAAAGACAACTCTCACTCGCATGATATTCCCAAATAAGGCGTATGCATCATTGGAAGACCTTGAAACAAGAGAATTTGCCCAAAAAGATCCGCGAGCTTTTTTGTCGCACTACTCCAAAGGCTGCATTATAGATGAGGTTCAAAGAGTTCCATCTTTGTTGTCGTATATTCAAACGTATGTTGATAAATATCCTAAAAAAACCGGCTTATTTATTCTAACCGGTTCTCAAAATATTCTTATGCTTGAGGGCATATCTCAATCATTAGCAGGACGCATTGCGTTATTTAAACTGCTCCCTTTGAGCATTGCAGAACTGAGTCATTCAAAATATAAAATTAAAGATCTTGAGGATGTTCTCTGGAATGGCATGTATCCTCGATTATATAATAAGAAGTTAAAACCACATGAGATATATCCCTATTACATTCAAACATATATTGAACGTGATGTGCGCTTGATAAAAAATATAACTGATTTAGGTGCATTTCATCGGTTTCTTAAACTATGTGCTGGACATATCGGTCAAATTGTTAATGTATCTTCTTTAGGCAATGATTGCGGAATAACACACAACACAGCAAAAGCATGGCTTTCAATCTTAGAATCAAGTTATATCATTTTTTTAATACAGCCTCATTACAAAAACTTTAAGAAACGTCTTGTTAAAATGCCTAAGCTGTACTTTTATGATACGGGATTGGCTTGTTCATTACTTGGTATTCATGCCAAGGAACAGGTGTCAACTCATTATCTTAAAGGAGGCTTGTTTGAATCTTTTGTATTTTCCGAAATGATAAAAACCCGGTTTAACAGGGGTATTGAACATCAATATTACTTTTGGAGGGATAAAACAGGCAATGAAATTGATTGTATATATGAAAAAGGTGCAACATTAATCCCTGTTGAAATAAAATCCGGCAAAACAATCAATAATTACTTTTTTAAAGGAATAAATTTCTTTAACAAGTTATCAGGCAATTCACCCAAAAATTCTTTTCTTGTATACGGCGGAACTAATAATCAAGTTAGATCTTCATGTACTATTTTAAGCTGGAAAAACATTCATGAGCTTTTCTAGAGGAATTAAGGGCATAAGGATATGAAACGAGAAAAAAAGTATAAAGGAGGATGGGTAAATGCCGCAGAGAAACAGTCATAATCCAATAAAAGCAGTTTGGGACTTCGGCACCAGGGGTAAGAATCTAAAAGACGGGGCGAACACCAAGCCGCAGTCAACGGGCGGCGGCCATTGCCCATCATGCGGTGCGGAAGTTCCGCCAAAACCGGGATTCAGGTTTTCTTCGCTTACCTGTCCGAAATGCGGAGCATCAATGAGGGCATCCAGGGGACAGCGTTGAAAACAGGGGTCTGCAGCATCGATAGAAAACAGGAAATATAGTATACTACTTATATGAAGTTACGTAAAAATATTGGGAAATTAAAAAAGCATCTTAAGGAAGAAGATTCATTTGTTGACGCTTCCCCACAGGAGCGTATATCTTTTATGTGGGAGCTTACCGAAGAAATTTGGTCTTTATCTGGAGCTGATTATGCTGAACGAAGATTACAAAGAAATGTTACAAATCTTATTAAACCATGAGGTAAAATTTCTCATTATTGGTGCATACGCGATGGGAGCATACGGATACCCTCGCGCTACCGGAGATTTTGATATATGGGTAGAAACATCTTTAGAAAATTCAATAAAAATACACAAATCTCTCGGTGAATTCGGTGCCCCCACTTCTGAGATAACGGATAAAACTTTTGCGGAAAAAGGAATTATATTTCAAATTGGCGTTGCACCCCGCCGCATTGATATTATTACGCACATCGATGGAGTAAACTTTCAAGAAGCGTATATCTCAAGAGAAAATATCGAGATTGAACAGTTAAATCTTCCCTTTATATCAAAAGAAAACCTTATAAAGAATAAACAATCCACCGGCCGGAAAAAAGATATATTGGATGTTGAGTATCTTAAAAAAATAAAAATATCTGCCGAATGAAATTCCATATAACAAACTTTATTCCCCCTCATCCTAACCTTCTCACCAAGGGGAGAAGGAATTAAGATATAACTGCATCGCAGTCTGTGCTAAATTATTCTGTTAAGAAAGTTTTTTAAGATTATTTAAATCGTTTCAGGGGAAAAGTTCCTGCCATTGATTCTGCAACCCAGGCGAGGGATTCTTTCGGGGTCATGTTCCAGTTGACCGGGCATTGGGCAAGAACTTCTACTAATGAAAATCCTTTATTATCAATCTGGGTCTGGAATGCGCTGGTAATGGCTTTTTTTGTTTTATTGATATGTGCGGGATTATGTATTGAGGTGCGTTCCAGATATCTAACGCCTTCAAGCGAGGTAAGCAGTTCGCATACTTTTAAAGGATATCCGTCGCGTTTAACATCTCTACCTTGAGGTGTGGTCATTGTTTTTTGACCGATTAAGGTGGTGGGCGCCATCTGACCGCCGGTCATACCGTAAGTGCCGTTGTTAATAAAAATAATCGTTATATTTTCTCCGCGGTTAGCTGAATGAATGAGTTCTGCCGTGCCGATTGCAGCCAAATCTCCGTCTCCCTGATACGTAAATACGATCCTTTCAGGCAAGACTCGTTTTATGCCGGTGGCAACCGCGGGCGGTCTGCCGTGCGCAGCCTCAGTCACGTCAAAATTAAAATAATCATACGCAAACACGGCACAGCCAACCGGCGCAACCCCGATTGTTTTCTCACGGATATGCAACCTGTCTATTACTTCTGCAATAATCCGGTGCACAATCCCATGGCCGCATCCCGGACAGTATTTATGAGCTTTATCAGTTAATGCTTCCGGTTTTGAATAAACGTTATCTTCAGTTTTCATATATTTTTAATACACGATCGATAATTTCTTCGTCAGTTATGACCCCGCCGCCTGGTTTGCCGAAAAAATCAACCTCAACCCTGCCGTTAACTGCGAGCCGTACATCTTCTATCATTTGTCCCATATTGTATTCCACCACTAATATTTTTTTTGCACTCTTTGCCGATGCTGCTAACTGAGCGCTGGGGAAGGGCCATAAACTTATGGGCCTTAAAAAACCAACCTTTTTCCCCTTTTTTCTTAAAATATTTACCGCTGATTGCGCCACGCGTGCGGCAATGCCGAATGCAACAACCATTATTTGCTGATTATCTGTCTGATGTGTTTCATAGCGCACTTCATGTTCGGATATTTTGGCATGTTTTTGCCCAAGTTTATAATTAAATTCTTCTAAACCGCCTTCATTCATAATCAGTGACCTGATGAAGCGAGGTTTTCTATTTACACAACCGGTAAGCGCCCAGTCTTTATTGGGGAGCGTTTGAGCATTGATTGATCTGGCGAAATCTTCAGCACGCGCTAAATCGAGAGGTTCCATCATCTGGCCGATGATGCCGTCTGAGAGAATCAAAACCGGGATACGGTATAGATCCGCCAGATAAAAGGCAAGAAAACATAGTTCATACATTTCCTGAATAGAATCAGGTGCGAGCACAATAGTGCGATAATCACCATGCCCGCCGCCTCTGGTTGCCTGGAAATAATCTGACTGTGACCCGGAGATATTCCCGAGTCCCGGCCCTCCGCGCACAATATTAACAATTACACTGGGCAGTTCGGCGCCGGCTAAATATGATATACCTTCCTGTTTTAAACTAATGCCGGGGCTGGATGATGACGTCATTGAACGTTTGCCGGCAACAGATGCACCAAATACCATATTGATCGCGGCAAGTTCTGATTCTGCCTGCAGGAATACTCTGTTTAGTTCAGTCATGCGGCGGGACATATGGGCAGGAATCTCATTTTGAGGCGTTATGGGATAACCAAAATATGCGTCACAGCCGGCTGCAATGGCTCCCTCACATAATGCAATATTGCCTTTCATTAATTTTTTCATGAAAGATCAGAGGCTAATTATTTTTTTTCCTGTTTTTTTTCTGTGATGCTGCTGCGTTATCATCAAGCACTGCCTGTGCAGCGGCAAGACGCGCAATAGGCACTCTAAACGGCGAGCAGGAAACATAATTCATGCCGACCCGATGGCAGAACTTAACTGACTCAGCTTCACCGCCATGTTCACCGCAGATGCCTATTTTAAGATCAGGCTTTGTTTTTCTTCCCCTCTGAATAGCGATTTTAATCAGCTCACCGATACCCTGTTGATCAATGGTCTGGAAGGGATCATTCGGTAAAATACCTTTGCTGATATAATCGGGTAGAAATCCGCCTATATCATCACGTGAAAACCCAAAACCCATCTGAGTAAGATCATTGGTGCCGAATGAGAAAAACTCTGCTTCCTCAGCGATTGCATCAGCGATTAAGCATGCGCGGGGAATTTCAATCATGGTGCCGACCATATGCGTAATTTTTTTCAACCCAAATTTTGCACAGGTTTCTTTGTATATCTGTGCAATCAAAGCAGACTGATTGGATAATTCCTTTTCACTGCAGAGAACCGGTATCATGATCTCAGGCAGGGGCTTCTTGCCTTTTTTTATAAGCTCTGCTGAAGCTTCTAAGATTGCGCGAACCTGCATATCAGTAATTTCAGGATACGTAACACCCAGCCGTACACCGCGATGTCCCATCATGGGATTGGATTCTCTGAGCGAAGCTGCACGTTTTTCTAATTCTGCTAGGCTTATATCCATACTTTTTGCGAGTTCTGCCAGCTGTTCTTTTTGCTGCGGTACAAACTCATGAAGCGGCGGATCTAAGAGTCTGATCGTAACCGGTAAGCCGTCCATCGCTTCCAACGTACCCATAATGTCAGTTTTTACATAGGGGAACAGCTCATTAACCGCTTTAATACGCTCCTCAATAGTTTTTGAGGCGATCATTTTCCGTAATATAAAAAGTGCTTGTTCAGATCCTGCGCCATAAAACATATGTTCAGTCCGGAAAAGCCCGATTCCTTCAGCACCAAAACTGCGCGCTTTAGCTGCATCACTTGGTGTTTCAGCATTTGTTCTAACTTTTAATGTTTTGATTGAATCACATACTTTAAGAAACTGATCCAAAAGTGCATTTTCTTTGCTTGCATCAATCATCCCAAGCTGGCCTTCATACGCAAATCCTTTGGTTCCATTTAAGGTTATCCAATCGCCTTCTTGTAACCGCGTACTGCCAACAGTTAATGTTTTTTGAGAAAGATTAATATTAAGGTCAGAACATCCGACAATACAGCATTTGCCCCATCCCCGGGCAACCAGCGCTGCATGCGAAGTCATGCCGCCGCGCGCAGTAAGAATCGCCTCTGCCGCACGCATGCCTTCAACATCTTCGGGGTTTGTTTCTTCACGGACTAAAATAACGACTTCTCCCCGTTTTTTCCAAAGAACCGCATCATCAGCTGTAAATACTATTTTACCCTTTGCACCGCCCGGGCCGGCAGGCAGGCCTTTGGCAAACGGTTTGGTTAGTTTTTCAGCTGCAGGATCAACTATCGGATGAAGAAGCTCATCTAACTGAGCAGGAGTAACGCGGGCTACTGCTTCTTCTTTGGTTATTAATTTTTCTTTAAGCATATCCATTGCCATGCGCAGTGCAGCAGGCCCGTTTCGTTTGCCCACGCGGCACTGCAGCATAAAAAGACGTCCTTTTTCAATGGTAAACTCAATATCCTGCATATCGCGGTAATGTTTTTCTAATCTCTGCTGTATCGTGTTAAGTTCTTTATAAATAGGCGGCATGGTTTCTTCGAGTGTTTTAGAACCATTGCTTTGAGACATGCGTGATTCCTTATTAACCGGTGCAGGTGTTCTGATTCCTGCCACCACATCTTCACCCTGCGCGTTGGGAAGGAACTCTCCATAAAATTTATGCTCACCGTTACCCGGATTCCGGGTAAATGCAACACCGGTTGCACAATCATCCCCCATATTACCGAACACCATGCTCTGCACATTAACTGCCGTGCCCCATTCATGAGGAATGTTTTCAATCCGTCGATATGAAATAGCACGTTTTCCGTTCCACGATTTAAATACTGCCGTGATCCCGCCCCAGAGCTGTTCATGCGGATCATCAGGGAATGCTCTGCCTAAAACTTGTTTTATTTTTTCTTTATACTGCTTACAGATATTTTTTAAATCTGCAGCGGTAAGATCAGTATCGGATTTGTATCCTTTTTGTTTTTTTAAAATGTTTAACATCTTATCGAGCTGTTTACGAATGCCTGTCTCATCATTTTCAGGTTCGATACCGCCTGCTTTTTCCATAACCACATCAGAATACATGGTAATTAGCCTGCGGTATGCATCATAAACAAATCGTTCATTGCCGCCGGTCTGTTTGATAAGGCCGGGAATGGTTTTTTCAGTTAAACCAACATTAAGTACGGTCTCCATCATGCCGGGCATGGATTTACGCGCACCCGAACGCACACTTACCAATAACGGACACGCCGGATCGCCGAACTTTTTGCCCATAATCTTTTCAACTTTATTCAGCGCCGTGGTTACTTCCCTGGCAAGGCCTGCCGGATATTTTTTGTTCTTGTAAAATTCAGTGCAGACTTCGGTTGTGATCGTAAAACCCGGGGGTACGGGGAGTCTTAATTTAGGGTTTCCTGCCATTTCAGCTAAGTTTGCTCCCTTGCCTCCTAAGAGATTTTTCATGCTCTCATTGCCGTCTGCCTTGCCGCCGCCGAAAAAATACACATTTTTTGAAGTTTTAGCCATTGTGAAGCTCCTTCCAATCTCGATTTGAGTGGTTTTTTAGTGTAAGAATAGTTCATTATTTCTACCAAATTACAAGGTAAATGTCAATTAATTTCGCAAAACTTTCAGCAGAGGAAAAAAAGGCCGATGCCGGGATTTAATGGGATGCCTCCGGTGCCCGGACATCATCTCTGCACAGCAAATTTTTGGGTTTTAAAACCTGGACGAGGAACTCAAAGGAGACTTAAAGATATCATCGAAAAAAATTAGCAAGTTAAGCAGTAACAAATCTGCAGGTAAAAAAACTAAAATTGCAGCAGGAGCTTTTTTAAATATTTAATTTTTATCTGCAAATATCTCTTTTTTTTGTTCTCTATCAATATGTATCTGCTGTAATGATTTTTTATCGGGTTTATTATTATTATAATAATGATAATACTTATAATTGTAATAATAATCATCTTGATATACATGCACATCATTAAGTACAATTCCCAAAATCTTTGACTGAAAAAAGGATAATTTATCTTTCACATTTAAGGCAATGGAAACATGAGATTTTCCACTGCGGACAATTTGAAAAATAGCATCAACTTTCTCTGCATATATAATACCCTCTGTAAAACTCAGAACCGGCGGTGAATCAAATATTATATAATCGAATCTTTTTCTCAAACTATTAATAAACTTTTCAATCTTTGAAGCATCTAATATTTCTGCAGGATAATT
>JBDRMW010000129.1:0-58819 GCA_043811735.1 bacterium | reverse complement strand
TGCAGGATTAGTACAGGTAAGTTATTAAATTTATTAGGGGGGGGGGGGGGGATCTTGACCCGCATTGATTATAAATTTGCAATATGTTTTATTTCATTGTAAAATATATCTTTCATTATATTCTTAAAAAACTTACGAGGTTATTGTGTCATATCTTGTACTTGCCCGAAAATACCGCCCGCAGAAATTTAGTGATTTAGTCGGCCAGGAACCGGTTGCTAAAACATTAAAAAATGCTATTTCCTTGAAAAAAACAGCACATGCATATCTTTTTTCAGGGCCCCGCGGCGTCGGAAAAACAACCAGTGCGCGCATTTTTGCTAAAGCGTTAAATTGTAAAAACGGGCCTATACCTGAGCCATGCGGTGAATGCCAGAATTGTATTGAAATAACCGAAGGAAGATCTTTGGATGTTATTGAGATCGATGCAGCGTCTAACCGCGGGATAGATGATATCAGGTCATTGCGTGAGAATGTTAAATTTACACCGGCAACATCAACGCATAAAATTTATATAATCGATGAAGCACACCAAATCAGTCATGATGCGTTTAATGCGCTGCTTAAGACCTTAGAAGAACCGCCGTCTCATGTGGTCTTTATTCTGGCGACAACTGAACCCCAAAAAATACCATTAACTATATTGTCCCGCTGTCAACGATACCGTTTCAGGCTTATCCCTTTTGATGAGATCCTGCGGTATATAGGTAGGCTTGCTCAGAAAGAGGGATTTAAGATTGCCGATGAAGCACTTAAGCTGGTCGTAAAAGCTGCAGGGGGATCATTGCGCGATGGATTAAGCTTAATGGATCAGGTTGCTTCATTCGCCAGCGGGGAGATTGGGTTATCCGATGTCCAGTATGTCTTAGGATATTTACCGAGCGAACTATTGAATGATTTTATTGCTACCGTGGTAGACCGCAATATTCAATCTGCATTGGAACAGGTATCGATTGTTGCTGAAGGCGGGTACGATTTGTACCAGTTAGCATCGGATTTACGGGAGTATTTCCGCAAAATGCTTATTGTTGCCAGCGGAAACGAGCCCAAAGATGAATCTCAGGAAAGCATTGCTTTCCTGCGGGCAGTCTCAAAGCGTTTCGGCATCCCGGAAATTATCCGGGATATGCGGCTTCTCTCGCGCTGTTTAGATGAAATGCGCTGGAGTGAGCAGCCGCGGTTATTGCTTGAGATGTATACTGCCCGCTTAGTTGAACCCTATGTTGATCTGAAAGAACTTGCTGATAAGATTGAGGCATCCCCGGCACTGCCGGTTAAATCGGTTTCTTCAATCCCGATACCAGTGAAAACCACTAAACAAAATACTAACCCTCAACAAGAAGACACAGTTCTTGCTTCCGATTCAGCTGTTCCTGAATCAGAAACATCGTGCTGGCAGTCGGTTGTGCATGAAGTAGAAAAATCTAAACCATCATTGGCGGCCTGTTTAAAAGAATCTTCATTCACCAGGATTACGCAGAATCAGTGGAAGCTGACATTTGCTCAGCAATATACGTGCGATTTTGTAAAAAGGAATATAGAATATCTTAAAAAACTGGTGCAAAAAATATGTAATAAAACTGTTTCAATTGATTTTGAATTGGAAACGCATTCGGTTAAGGAGACGATGGAGATGGTTGAATCGGAAGAACCAGAATCACCGGTCATATCCTCAATTAAACCTGTTGTTGAGGAACAGGTTGAGGTAGTCCATCATCCGGAAGATGACCCGGGGGTACAAAAAGTGCTGGAGGTTTTTCCCGGGAAGGTTTTGTTTTAATCCCATGGCCGATAGAAATAAAGTAATAGATACATTAGTGCATCATCTCCACAGGCTGCCCGGAGTAGGACCTAAAATGGCAGAACGGATTGCGTTTCATCTCTTCCGGATGAACAAAGAAGATGCGGAAGGTTTATACACTGCTATTGCGGATGTTCGTTCAAAAATTCATACCTGCAGGACCTGTTTTAATTTAACTGAAGAAAATCCATGCAGAATTTGCAGTGATATAACCAGAAATACTCATCAGGTATGTGTGGTAGAGCATCCGCAGGATCTCTCAGCGGTTGAGAAATCAGGCGGTTATAAAGGATTATACCATATTCTGCAGGGCTCCCTCTCGCCGCTTGACGGTGTTGGCCCGGATGATTTAAAGATAGATGAACTGGTGAAAAGACTTAAAAATAATACCATTACCGAGGTTATCATAGCTACTAATACCGATGTTGAAGGTGAAGCAACCGCGGTTTATTTATCCAAATTTATTAAACCGTTACACATTAAGGTTACACGTATTGCACAGGGGCTTCCCTACGGCGGTGAGCTCGAATATGCTGATCAAGGAACATTGCTTAAAGCCTTAGAAGGCCGCAGGGAAATATAAGTAGTTTGATACTTTCCATTCACATGCACTAAATTCTTATTTTACTGAAAGTTTAAAATATGATGCCTGCGCAGGAAATCGTAAAAATAAGCATTACAAAGATTGTATACAAAATTTGGCGTGGGGATTTACATTCGTATCATTAATTAATATAATACATTCTAATTTTTTTGGAGGTAAACCTTGTGGGATCTTTAGAAACAAAAGATAAAATATTAGAAATACGGTGGCATGGCAGAGGCGGTCAGGGAGCTAAAACAGCTGCATTGCTTCTGGCAGATGCGGTTTTAGGAGCCGGGAAGCATATTCAGGCATTCCCAGAGTACGGACCTGAGCGTATGGGTGCACCGGTTCAGTCATATAACCGGATCAGTGACCATCCAATCACCCTGCACTGCGGGATAACTTCGCCTGACATTGTGGTTGTTCTTGATGCAACCCTGATTGATGTGATAGATGTAACCCATGGGCTTACCAGCGATGGTGTAATTCTTATTAACACCAGCTTAACAGCCTCAGAAATTCGTGAAAAGTTAAAACTTTCCGGCAGAAAAGTCTATGTTGTTAATGCTTCTAAAATAGCAATAGAAACAATCGGTAAAAACATACCTAATACCCCTATGCTGGGAGCTTTAATGCAGGTTACCGGGCTCCTTGATAAAACTATATTTATTAAAGATACGCATTCAAAACTTGAGAAAAAGTTTGCATCAAAACCAGAAGTAATAGAAGGTAATATTAAAGCAATTGAAAAAGCAATGGAGGAAGTGCAACGTGGCTAAAATAACAAACAAAACATGCTGGCAGGAGCTTCCGATAGGCGGTATTTTACCTGATCCGGGGAGTGCAGCAGAGTATCATACCGGCGGCTGGAGGAGTGAAAAACCAGTATGGATTGAAGAAAACTGCATCCATTGTCTTTTCTGCTGGATGGCATGTCCGGATTCAGCTATACAGGTAAAAGACGGCAAATTTATTGCATTTAATTATGATGTATGTAAAGGCTGCGGCATCTGTGAACATGAATGTCCCGGCAAAAAAGGAAAAAAAGCAATTATCATGGAAGCCGAAGGGAAATAACTATGGTTGATCAAAAAAGAGTTGCAAAAACAGGAAATGAAGCCATGGCTGAAGCCATGCGTCAGATAAATCCTGATGTGGTAGCAGCATATCCCATAACACCTGCAACAGAGATCGCGCAGATTTTTTCATCATTTGTTTCAGATGGGCTGGTAAAAACAGAGTTTGTCACGGTTGAAAGCGAACATAGCGCGATGAGTGCAACGGTTGGTGCCTCAGCAGCAGGCAGCAGAGCAATGACGGCAACCTCATCTCAAGGTCTTGCGCTTATGCATGAAATACTTTATATTGCAGCGGGTTTGCGGCTTCCGATTGTAATGCCCATGGTAAACCGAGCATTGTCTTCACCTATTAATATACATTGTGATCATTCTGATACTATGGGATCCCGCGATGCAGGCTGGATTCAGATTTACGCAGAAAACTGCCAGGAAGCATATGACAGCGTTATCCAGGCCGTAAAAATCGCTGAAAAAGCATTTGTACCTGCTATGGTTTCAACCGATGGTTTTATTATAAGCCATGCAATGGAAGATATATTGATGCTGCCTGATGAAGAGGTTCAAAAATTCGCAGGTCCGTTTAAAGGTCCCTATAATTTATTAGATACTGATCATCCGATTACGGTTGGGGCGCTTGATTTTACTGATTTTTATTTTGAGCATTTAAAATCTCAGTCAGAAAGTATGCGGCTGGCAAAACCGATAGTCCGTGAGGTCGGCAAAGAGTTTGGAGAAAAATACGGCAGGCCATATGATTTTTTTGATGCGTATAAACTTGAAGATGCCGAAACCGTGATTGTTGTTTTGGGATCAACTGCAGGAACAGCGCGTGTGGCGATTGACCGGTTACGATCTAAAGGGATAAAAGCCGGGATGCTCCGTATCCGGGTGTATCGGCCTTTTGCTGAAGCAGAGCTTGCTGAGCTCTTAAAGGGTGCAAAAGCGGTGGCGGTCTTAGACCGGTCAGATTCAAAAAATGCAGTCGGCGGGCCGGTCTACAATGATGTCCGGGCTGCAATGTATGATTCATCATCGCGTCCTCTCATCGTAAACTACATATATGGTTTAGGCGGCAGAGATATTTTTGTTGAAGATATTGAAAAAGTCTATATCGAGCTTGCGCAAGGCATTAAAGCAGGCAAGCCTTCGAATAAAGTTAATTATCTGGGTGTGCGGGATGTATGCGATGTGCAAACTAAAATTAAAGAAAAGGTGTGATAGATTATGGCAAGTATAAAAGAATTATCAAAACAGGAAGAAAAATTTACCGGCGGGCATAGAGCCTGCGCCGGATGCGGAGCGGCGACCATTATGCGCCAGACCATGATGGCAGCGGGGAATAGGCCGGTTGTGGTTGGTTCGGCTACCGGATGTATGGAAGTAGTCTCGACGCTTTTTCCGTATACCGCGTGGAAAGTCCCTTTTATTCATAATGCATTTGAAAATTCGGCAGCAACCATCAGCGGTGTTGAGGCAGCATTCCAATCATTAAAAAGACAGGGTAAGATTGATAAGGATATTAAATTTATTGCCCTGGGCGGCGACGGCGGAACATATGATATAGGTTTTCAATCATTATCCGGTGCGATGGAGCGCGGACATGATATGGTCTATATCTGCTATGACAATCAAGCTTATATGAACACGGGCGTGCAGCGGTCAAGCGCAACACCCAGAGGCGCTTCAACAACAACTGCACCTGCAGGCAGGGTTAAACAGGGCAAAGAACAGTTCCGCAAAGATATTGCCTGGGCAATGGTAGCGCATCGGATACCGTATGTTGCGCAGTCAGCATTAGGTTTCTGGAATGATTATATTACCAAAGTTCAAAAAGCGCTTGATATGCCCGGCCCTGCATTTATCAATGTCTTAGCTCCCTGCAGATTAGGATGGCCGCATGATCCTGCTAAAACATTGGATTTAGGAAGAGCTGCTGCAAATACCTGTTTCTGGCCGTTGTATGAAGTTATTAACGGAAAATATAAAATAAATTACCGGCCAAAGGAAAAACTTCCGATTACGGAATGGTTAAAACTTCAGAGAAGATTTAAACATCTGTTCAGACCTGAAAATAAACATATCATAGATGATATTCAGCGGGAATCAGATGCACGCTGGGAACATCTTCAAAAGCTTGAACAAGCATTTGGTAATTAATCCCATAATCTCTTAAAAACATCATGTCAGCACGTAAAAAACCATCTCTATTATTAGGATGTATCCTTAATTTCTTATGGCCGGGCATCGGCCAGATGTATTTTTATAACATCAACCGGGGTATTGTTTTTGCTTTCTTAGGGCTTATTCTTCCCGGGATTATGTTTATTATTTCATGCATAGATTTATATATGATAAATAGTAAGTTTTCTTTTTTTAAAGAGGGCTCTTCTCCTTCAGATATTTCATGGCCCGAGTTTGATTTTAAATGGCAAAAACCCGCAAAAATAATTTGTATTGCTGGTTTGGTATTAATCTTTGTATATTCGATTTATGCTGTTTCTCTCATTTTCTTCATTACACGTTTACGAAGCAGCAAGACTAATATGACCAAGCAGGAAATGGAATTAATTAAACAAGCGCTTGAAGATTCATTTAAGCAGACCGGTGCGTATCCAGCCTCATTAGAAGCATTAATTAAAGGAAGGCCGCTAAAGAATCTGTGGCTCATAGATTCCTGGAAAACACCATATTCCTATATTCTTAGCGATGGTTCGTATACATTGATTTCTGCCGGGAAAGACCGGCAGTTTGAAACTGCCGATGATCTGATTATTTCAGAAAAAAAATAACTTTGAAACCGATTAAGCTTTTAGTATAATTATTAATCATTTTAGCTCATTCATATTGCCCGGTAGCTCAATGGTGGAGCGTTCGACTGTTAATCGAATGGTTGGTGGTTCGAGCCCACTCCGGGCAGTATAAAAAAACCTCAGGAAACTGGGGTTTTTTTATGTTCCATTGAGTCCAGTTGACTCTAATTAAAATAAATAATAAGCTTGTATAAATAGGGGGGGGGACATGTCTAATGTCAATAGAGTCGGTATATTTCTTATCATATTAGGGGTTTTGTTTGGGTTGGAAACTTATTTTAATCTTAAAATATTATCCAATCTGTGGCCATTGATCTTGACCAGTATTGGCAGCGGTTTTATTGCCATATTTTACAAGCGCGAAAAAAGAGAAGCTATCTATTTAGGCATAGGAATATATATTATCTGCTTCAGTCTGCTTGCGTTATACTGTAATTTTACTTCCTGGGAGAATATCGGTTCCTTGTGGCCGTTGTTTCTTGGATTTGCCGGAATCTCTTTTTTCATAACATATATTTTTTACAGGCGGGTAAAATTATATTTATTTATTGCAACGAGCTTGTTTTCAATTACCGCCATCTTTTTTCTGGTCTTTTCGGTGAGTAATAATTATTGGTGGCTCATTTTAATTTTTTTAGGGATCAGCATTCTTATGGTGGGGAAGAAATGACGAAAAAAATATATTTTGTTGAAACAGCAGGAAGTATTGCCAATATTTTTGAAAACCAGATGAAACTCCCTTTGCTGGGATCTCTGTATCTCGGCACCATACTGCATAATGCAGGTTATGAGGTGCAGATCCTGAATGAAAATATTTTGAAGAAAAAGATCCATCCCATCGAATTGGATGCTGATTATGTATGCCTTTCGTGTTTAACATTAAGTGCAAGCCGCACTATCGAGCTTGCACGGGGGGTTAGACGAATGTATCCCCGGACAAAACTTATTGTAGGGGGCATACATCCCTCATTGCTTCCTGAGGAATTCATTTCTACAGCAGACCATATAGTTATTGGAGAGGCTGAAGAAATAATACTGGATATTATCGAAGGCAAATATACCGACCAGATCATTTACGGCCGTCCGGTTAAAAACCTGGATGAACTCCCGCTCATTAATTACAGGCTCTTGAAGCGCAGCAAACGTATGAACATTATACCGGTTATGACATCACGCGGCTGCCCGTTTAATTGTAATTTTTGCACGGTGACCACGGTTTTTGGAAAAGCCTTCAGGCAGCAGTCGATTGACCGGATTATCCGCGAAATAAAACATGCGGTGCAGTATTTTAACCGGACCAGCATATTTTTTTATGATGATAATTTTACCACTAATAAACGGTTTTCCAATGAACTGTTTGATCGTTTTATAAAAGAAAAGCTTAATATTTCATGGACCGCTCAGGTGCGGGCCGATATTGTCAGAGATGCTGAAGTATTAGGTAAAATGTTTAAAGCAGGCTGTGACCGTGTTTTTATCGGATTTGAATCGGTTGATGAACGGGTGCTTAAAGCCTATGGAAAATCCCAGACCAGGGCTGATATTGAAAAAGCTATTCATAAAATACATGCACAGGGCATTAATATTCATGGTATGTTTATGTTCGGGGAAGATAATGATACGCTTGAAAGTATAGATCATACCGTGGATTTTGCGATTACCAATTATATTGATACGGTTCAATTTATGGCATTAACACCTTTTCCCGGCACACAGATTTATGAGAAAATTAATTCTGAAAAACGGCTGCTTCATACGAATTGGGATTATTTTAACGGCATGCATGTTGTTCATAAACCAATGAAGATAAGCCCGTTAGAGCTGCAAGAAGGCCTTGTCAATGCGCATAAAAAGTTTTATTCATTTTCACGGACTATGCTGGACCTCCTGTATTTTGCGTTTAATATTACATTTGATGCGTTTGTCTGGAATTTTAAGCATGTGCGCAGATATGATATCAATAATCTGTATTTAAAAGCAGGCGCAAAATTTATTATTTCAGTATATATAAAGTTTCATCGAAACTATATTAGTTATTTGCAAAACAGCGTTTCACAATAGTATCTGTTAGAGCGAGTGCACCATTTATAAAACTTATGGTTGTATTTATTATGTTGTATTATCAGCGCAGCCTAAAAAATAACACATAAGTTTACTGCTAAGCGGATATACAAGGAGCTATAAAATATGTTAAAGCTATTTAAAAAAGTTTCTAAAACAGCGGGATTGCTGCCGGGTGCAATTGTTCATGTGGGAGAGCGAAAAACTGAGCGTATAAGAATTTCGGTATTCGATTACGGCAAAAAGCAGTTTTCTGAAAAAGAAATTAGAGCGATTGAGGACTGTTTTGATCTTAAAAAAACATCTACGGTAAGCTGGATAAACATCGATGGTTTGCATGATACGGAGGGAATAAGAAAAATAGGCGCCCATTTTGAGCTTCATCCGTTGATATTAGAAGATATTGTTAATACCAGCCAGCGCCCTAAAATAGAAGATTTTAAAGATCACCTGTTCATTGTGTTAAAAATGATCTCCTGGAATGAAACAGCAGATGAGATTAATATAGAACAGGTCAGTATGGTGGTCGGAAAAAATTATGTTATTTCATTCCAGGAAGTTGAAGGTGATGTGTTTAATCAGATTCGGGACCGTCTGCGCAACGGCAAAGGAAAAATACGAACTCAGAAATCAGATTATCTTGCCTATGCATTGATTGATGCTGTTATTGATAATTATTTTGTTATTTTGGAAAAAATAGGAGATTCAATTGAGTCTATAGAAGGTGAACTGGTTGAAAATCCTTCGCCTTCAACCATGCATGCTATTCATGGCATAAAAAGAGAAATGCTTTTATTACGGAAAAATGTATGGCCTCTGCGGGAAGTTATCAATGGGATGCAGAGAAGAGAGTCTTCATTAATACAAAAATCAACATTGATTTACCTGAGAGATATCTATGATCACACGATGCAGGTTATTGATACGCTGGAAACATTCAGGGATGTTGTTTCCGGACTGCTGGATATATATCTTTCAAGCATAAGCAATAAAATGAATGAGGTGATGAAAGTTTTAACTCTTATAGCAACGATTTTTATTCCCTTAACTTTTATTGCAGGAATATACGGTATGAATTTTAAATATATGCCTGAGCTCTCCTGGAAATACGGGTATGCGTTTATTTGGGGAATTATTCTATTGGCTGGTATAACCATGGGCCTTTATTTTAAGCGAAAAAAATGGCTGTAGCGGTTTAATTATTACGTTGAACAAAAGCATATCGGCACTCGGCGGGCGGGCTGTTATGCGGATCGGTTGTGTATTGCAAGCATGAAAAATATATTAGTGCGGATATTAAACATCGGGTTTAAGGTCAGGATTGTTGCGGTCATATTTTCGATCAGCTCACTTATTTTTTTAACCTTGATAATAAACCGGTATCTGCTCTATAAAGAAACGCTCAGCGAAAGGATCGTAAACCGTATAAACAGCCAGGGAATTATTCTTGCCGAAGAGATTAAGGATAATCTGGTAGAACAGAATTTTCAGGATATACACGAGATCATCGCGATCACTGCCGGACTATCGAATATTCAATTTGCAACAGTTTATACTAATGAAAATATTATTATCGCATCTTCTAACAAAGAACTGATTGAAAAACCGAATCCTTTTACGGATAATAAGGATATCTCAAAACAGCTTTACATAAAATCATTCCCTCTGCGGCATAAAAACAATACGATCGGATTTGTACAGCTGGGATTTTCATTAAAAAAGTATAAGAACGATATTACTGAAATGTTTATATGGTCGGTTATTATTAGTATTACCGGGCTCATTCTGCTTACCAGCATATCGTGGCTTCTTGCCGCAGCACTGGAGAAGCCGATTAAAAAGCTAAGCATTATGGCGCATCGTATTGCATGCGGAGATTTCGATGCGCGCATCTCTATTGATACGCATGATGTGCTGGGGGAGCTCGCAGAGACATTCAACAATATGGCCGAAAAACTCGATGATTTGACCAGAAATCTTCAGGATAAAATCGATTCAGCAACCGCGGATCTCAAATATTCAAAAAAACAGCTCGAAGCCAGGACCGAAGAACTACAAAATAAAAATGAACTGCTCAGAGGGCTGGATAAACTTAAATCAGAATTTGTTACCATCGTATCGCATGAATTGCGCACGCCGCTTACTTCAATTATCGGTTTTGCTCAGACCCTCAAAACACTTCAGTTGACTGATGAAAAAAAAGAGCGCTATTTAACGTACATCGAATCCGAAGGAAAACGGCTGGCTTTTCTTATTGAGGATTTTCTTGATATTTCGAAAATCGAATCAGGAAATATTAATCTTTCACTCGAAACAATTGATATCTCAGAGCTCGTAAGAGAGGCGGTTGATGTTCTTGCTATCCGCATCAAACAGCAGATCAAATATATCCCGTATCCGGTGCCGGCACTGGTATCGGTTGACCGGAACAGAATAAAACAGGTTATCATGAACATTGTTGATAATGCCGGCAGATATACGCCTGAACATACATCAATTGAAATAAAACTTATTGATGCAAAAAATGATATAATAATAAGCATTAAAGATGAAGGCCCCGGCATAGTACACGAAGAATTGCCGAAAATATTTGATAAATTTTACCGCGGAAAATCAGCGCACGGCATGCGCAGCGGAAGCGGACTCGGCCTTTCTATCGCAAAAGGTATTATTGAACTGCACCGCGGTATGATGTGGGTTGAATCAGAGGCAGGCAAAGGAACCGTCTTTTTTTTCTCCGTGCCGAAGAAATTATAAATAAAGGGGTGCATATGAGCAGTAAAATATTAATTGTTGATGATCATCTGCCGACGGTGGAGCTGATTAAGGTCAATCTTGAAAAGCACGGACATACGGTATCGGCCGCCTTTGACGGTGCGCAGGCGGTGCGTACCGCTCATAAGGAAATGCCCCGGCTTATTATTCTTGATATTTTACTGCCGGCAGGAAGCGGTATTTGGGTTCTTGACCGGCTCCGCCTTTCAACTGAAACAGCGCTGATACCTATTATTATTATGTCCGGGCATACCAGAGAAGAATTGCGGAGAAAAATACCCGATTTTGAAAAGAAAATGAAAGAATTTTCAATTCTTTTTTTTGAAACGAAACCAATAATCAATATTGATGAGTTTATAATGAAAATCAACAGCCACTGTACATGAACATGCCTATGAATACCAAGAAAAAAATTCTTGTTGTTGATGATGAAAAACCCATCCGGGAGCTTATCCGTGTTAATTTAGAAGCCCGGGGATATAAGGTCGCATTAGCCAATAACGGTTCTGAAGCTGTTGCACTGCTGGAATCAGAACAGTTCGAACTGATCATCCTGGATGTTATGATGCCTGATATGGACGGGTGGGAAGTCTGTAAATATATACGGGATCATCCGGTCTTGCATGAAGCAAAGATTATTATGCTCACTGCGCGTGCGGCCCCGAAAGATAAAATGATCGGACTGGATATCCTCAAAGCAAATATGTATATCACCAAGCCGTTTGATATTGAATATTTGTCGGTGTCCGTACAGGAGCTGCTCAATGAGCCGCCGTTATCCTTATAAGGAATCCAATATCTGCCTTCGCGGCAAGAGCGTGGTGTCCGGCATAACATTAGGTACGCTGTATGTATTTAAACGGATTGAACTTGATGCAGCGTCAAAAAATAAATTTGCGGTTGAAGATCCCTCTGCTGAATTACAGCGTCTTGAAAAGTCGCTGATGCAAAGCAGGATTCAGCTTGAAAAAATAAAAACCGACATTCAAAAAACCTCAGGCAGTCAGGTTGCAGGGATATTTAATGTTCATATAAGTCTTTTGGATGAGACTCATTTTTTGGAAGAAA
This sequence comes from bacterium, assembly GCA_043811735.1. Classification (GTDB taxonomy): domain Bacteria; phylum Elusimicrobiota; class JBDRMW01; order JBDRMW01; family JBDRMW01; genus JBDRMW01. The sequence continues at coordinate 46,639 of JBDRMW010000129.1, read as the reverse complement.
TCAAAAAAACGGTTGAACATGAGCGCGTAAATGTTGAGTATGTTATTGCCAATCAGATTCTGGAAATTAAAAAAAAATTTGTAACCATTCAAAATGAGACGCTCCGCATGCGGTTTGCCGACATACAGGATATTTATCACCGGCTGTTAAGAAATTTACTCGAAATCGAACATGTACGCACCAACCCTTTAAAAAAACTTACCCGGCCGGTGATCTTTGCCGCCGAAGATCTTATTCCCTCTGATATTGCACTGCTTGATCCGGCTAAGATCAATGCACTGGTACTTGAAGAAGGGAGTGCGGTCTCACATATAACCATTCTTGCCAAATCATATAATGTGCCGGCTGTCATTAAGGTGAGCGGGCTGCTGTATTTTGCCCGCACCAATTCGCCGGTTATCGTAAACGGAGATGAAGGATTGGTTATTCTTAATCCAACCAGCAAGGAGATTAATGCGCTCAAAAAAAATAGAGCAATAACAAAATCAACGCAATCACCGGTAAAAAAACGGCCAGCCTCACCCTGCCGGACACGGGACGGAATTGCTGTCAGTTTATCAGCTAATACCGGAACTATCCGGGAAACAAAGCGCGCGTATCAGGAAGGTGCAGACGGCATCGGGCTTTTACGTTCAGAGTTTTATTATCTTTCATGCACTGCCCTGCCTTCCATTGAAGAGGAAACAGCTTTTTATGTTGGATTGCTTAAGGCAATGAAAAATCGTCCGGTGGTTGTTAGAACCCTGGATCTCGGCGCTGATAAATATTTACCGTATATGCCGGTTCTGCCTGAAAAAAATGCACAGCTGGGAACCAGGGGTATACGGTTAATGCTTAAAAATAAACACGTATTTAAAAGCCAGATAGCGAGTATTATTTCCGCACGGCAGTTTGGCGATATACGGATACTATTTCCGTTTATTGCAACCTGCGAAGATCTTGACGCTTGTCTGGCCGTGCTTCATGAGGTACTCACTGAAAAAAAAATAGATTCTTCAGCTATACAAACCGGATTTATGGTTGAAATTCCTTCGGCAGCTTTGAATATTGACACACTGGTACAAAAAGTTGATTTTGTCTCCATCGGGACGAACGATCTTATTCAATATCTTTTCGCTGCATCACGGGAGATCCCTGAGCTTGAGAATTACCGCGTCAATTATCATCCGGTTATACTCAAGCTTATTCATAAAATTGTTCAGGCAGGAAGAAGATATAACAAAGAAATTTCCGTCTGCGGTGAAACAGCCTCAGACCCGCTGTGTGCGCGGCTTTTAATAGGCTTGGGCATACGATCTCTTTCCATGCAGCCGGTTTCATTAGCCCACATCCGCCGGACGATTGAACAGAGCGATTCAAAACAGCTTGCTCATATTGCTGAACAGTGTATGAAATGTCCCTCATCAAAAGACGTTCTCAGTCTCCTTTCCCCTGTATTCAATCAGAGAAACAACGATTAAAATTGAGGAGTTTACCCGTTTTTAATAGTTCTTTTTAAAGTTTTGTTGAATTTACAGGGTAAAAGCAAAAACAGGAAATAAATTTGTTTGCTCAAGGAAAATTTTTTTATCGGATGCCGAAAATTTTCTTTGCGACCAAATTCATTTCCTGTTTTTGTAAATTTTCGGGTAAACTCCAGTTAAAAATTAGCTTGCTTTTTGTAAGTTAGTTATAAATAATGTATACTTACATGTTAATTAGTGCACATTATGACCAATGGGAGTGAATATGGCTGCATATAATATGAGACAAAAGGTGATTATAGAAAATGTAAAACCGTCTGTTGATAACGGCATGTTTCCTATTAAACGTGTTGTCGGCGAGAAGGTTGTGGTTGAAGCGGATATTTTTGTGGACGGCCATGATACGGTTGCAGCTAACCTGTTATACCGGGAATGCCGGTTAAAAAAATGGCAGAAAAAACCAATGGTTTTTTTAAATAATGACCGGTGGCAGGGAGATTTTAAAATTCAAAACTTAAGCGATTATGAGTATGCCATTGAAGGATGGGTGGATCATTTTTTGACCTGGCAGAAGGATTTTCAAAAGAGAAAAGATGCGGGCTTAGATCTTTCCGTTGATATATTAATCGGCATCGAACATATTAAACGAGCTGTTGCACGGGCTTCTCAGGAGCATGCAAGACGTCTGCAGGAAATACAGGCAAACATAAAAAAAGAAAAAGATCTTAATGAACAAATATCTCGTATAACCGGTGATGAACTGCAGAGATTGATCGGCTTGTATCCGGATAAAACACAGGCATCAGTATATGAAAAAGGACTGCGAGTGCATGTTGACCGGAAAAAAGCAGTTTTTTCAACCTGGTATGAAATCTTTCCGCGGTCATGCTCAGGCAAAAAGAATACGCATGGTACGTTTAAGGATTGCGAGAAACTGCTGCCGGAAATTGCCGCCATGGGATTTGATGTATTGTATCTGCCGCCCATACATCCGATAGGTGAAACCAAACGAAAAGGAAAGAATAATTCACCCGAACTGCAGAAAGGGGATCCGGGATGCCCGTGGGCGATCGGTTCAAAAGAAGGGGGACATGCTGCGGTTGACCCGCTGTTAGGCACTCTCAGCGATTTTAAAACATTTATTAAAAAAGCAGGTGAACATGGTTTGGAAATTGCCCTGGATCTTGCACTGCAGTGTTCACCCGATCATCCGTATGTAAAAGAACATCCCGAATGGTTTAAAAAAAGGCCTGACGGGAGTATCCAGTATGCTGAAAATCCGCCCAAAAAATATGAGGATATTTATCCGATAGATTTTGATACCGAACAAGAAAGCGCGCTTTATCAGGAAATAATAAAAATCACGTTGTTCTGGATTGATAAAGGAGTGCGCATATTCAGGGTTGATAATCCTCATACCAAACCGTTTGTATTCTGGGACTGGCTGATCGCTGAAATACAAAAAGAGTATCCTGATGTTATCTTCTTGTCCGAAGCATTCACCCGTCCGAAAGTGATGTACCGGCTGGCCAAAGGAGGTTTTACCCAGTCGTATACCTATTTTACCTGGCGGAATACCAAATGGGAATTGACCCAGTATCTCACTGAACTTGCCCAAACCGAGGTTAAGGAATTTTTCAGGCCTAATTTCTGGCCGAACACGCCGGATATTCTTTCTGAATATCTGCAGTACGGGGGCAAACCGGCATTTATGATACGTCTGGCGCTGGCAGCAACCATGTCTTCAAATTACGGCATCTATGGGCCTGCGTATGAGTTATGCGTGAATGAAGCATTGCCGGGAAAAGAAGAATACAAAGACTCGGAAAAATTTGAGATAATTCAATGGGACCGGCATGAAGCCGGCAGCCTGGCTGATCTTATCAGCCGCATCAATCAGATACGCAAAGATAACATTGCACTGCAGACAACCTGGAATATACGGTTTTTGGATGTTACAAATGAATCTCTTTTGTCTTTTGCAAAAACATCTGAGGACGGATCCAATATCATTCTGGTCGTGGTCAATCTTGATCCGTATCACACACAGTCAGGGTGGGTGAGCGTGCCGATCAAAGATTTTGGGATTGACCCCAAACAGTCATATCTGCTCCATGATCTTATTAGTGATGATAAATACATTTGGCAGGGCGATCGCAACTATGTTGAACTAAATCCCGGGATTATGCCGGTGCATATATTAAAGCTTCTTCGAAAACATTGCCGGGAATCGGATTTTGATTATTTCATGTGATGAAAAAAAAATATTTTGAGCAGGATCCATTATGGTATAAAGATGCGGTCATTTATGAACTGCATGTGCGTGCGTTTTACGACAGCGACGGAGATGGTATCGGTGATTTTAAAGGCCTCACGCAGAAACTCGATTATTTATATAATCTGGGGATCACCGCCATATGGCTGCTTCCTTTTTATCCGTCTCCGCTTAAAGACGACGGGTATGATATCGCTGATTACGTAAACATACATCCTGATTACGGGACCTTGCATGATTTTAAAGAATTTCTCGACCAGGCGCATACACGGGGCCTGCGGGTTATAACTGAACTCGTGCTGAATCATACGTCAGTTGATCATGCGTGGTTTCAAAAAGCACGGCGGGCTCCCAAAAAATCAACAATGCGGAATTTTTATGTGTGGAGCGACACGCCTGATAAATATAAAGATGCGCGGATCATATTTAAAGATTTTGAAACATCCAACTGGCAGTGGGATTCGGTTGCGCAGAGTTATTATTGGCACCGGTTTTATGCTCATCAGCCGGATCTTAATTTTGATAATCCCGCGGTGCAGAAAGAATTGTTTAAAGTAGTTGATTTTTGGTTCGGCATGGGCGTTGACGGAGTGCGGATTGATGCGGTGCCCTACCTCTATGAACGGGACAATACAAACTGCGAGAACCTGCCGGAAACCCACGCTTTTTTAAAAAAGCTGAGAGAGCATATCGACAGTAAATTTACCAGCAAAATGCTGCTGGCTGAGGCCAATCAATGGCCGGAAGACGCGGCTGCGTATTTTGGAGCCGGCGATGAATGCCATATGGCATTCCATTTTCCCTTGATGCCGCGCATGTTTATGGCTCTGCAGATGGAAGACAGTTTTCCTATCATTGATATTTTAAAGACCACCCCGCCCATACCCGACACATGCCAATGGGCCATATTTCTGCGCAATCACGATGAGCTCACCCTTGAGATGGTAACCGATGAAGAACGCGATTATATGTCCAACATGTATGCAAAAGATCCCAAAGCAAAGATTAATGTAGGCATCCGCAGGCGGCTGGTGCCTCTGCTGGGTAAGAACAGAAGAAAAGTTGAACTGTTAAACATCCTTCTTTTTTCCCTGCCCGGAACACCGGTTATCTATTACGGTGATGAAATCGGCATGGGAGATAATTATTATCTGGGTGACCGGGACGGGGTGCGCACGCCCATGCAGTGGAGTCCTGACCGGAATGCGGGTTTTTCTGAAGCCAATCCGCATAAACTCTACCTGCCGGTCATTATTGATCCGGAATATAATTACGAAGCATTAAATGTTGAAAACCAGGAAGGTAATCTCTCCTCTATTCTCTGGTGGATGAAACGGATTATAGCCATGTGCAAACAGTATAAATCCTTTAGCAGAGGTGCTTTTACCATCATCGAAACCGATAATGCGAAAATTCTCTGTTTTATCCGTTCGTATGAAGACGAAATAATGCTTGTTGCCGCTAATCTTTCACGATTTACGCAGGTCGCTCATCTGAACCTTTCTTCGTATGCGGGCATGATCCCGGTTGAAGTATTCAGCCAGAATAAACTTCCTCCGATCAGAAAGAAACCATATATGCTCACATTCAGTCCGTACACGCATTTTTGGTTTTTCTTAAAAAAACAAAAAAAGACGGAACTTTCCATGGATGCTGATAAAATTCCTTCGGTTCAGCTTAAAGATACCTGGGAAAATGTTTTTAAAAGCCAGGCCAAAGCAGTGTTTGAAAAAGATATACTGGAACGCTATATAATGCACTGCAGATGGTTTGGATCAAAATCAAAATCCATCCGTAAGATAACCATTTCAGAAAATATAAATATTATATTTAATAAGCAGGTCTTTTATATCCTTTTTCTTGATATTGATTACAGGGACGGTATTCCTGAACGGTATCTCCTGCCGGTCTCATACCGTACCGGTGATGCGGCTGAGAAAATCAAGCATGATTATCCGGAAAGTATTATTGCATCTCTCATCATCAACGGGGAACAGGGTATTATGTATGAATGCCTGCATGATGAACAGTTTGGCCGGTATTTTCTCTTAAGCATTGCCAAAAGAAGGACGCTTAAAGGTAAGACCGGGATGTTAAGTTTTTATCCCGGCAGGCAGTTTAGAAGTTTAAGTAAGGGGCGCGAGGCTTCACTGGTATCTAAAATAATCAAGGCTGAACAGAGCAACACATCTGTTATTTACGATAAAGTATTCATCATGAAGCTCTTCAGGAGATTGGTTCAGGGAAACAGCCCTGAACTTGAAATAATCAAGCATCTCACTGAAAAAATGCAGTATACACATACGCCTGCATTTGCCGGTGCGATTGAATACCGTCGTGCTAAAGAACAGCCGTATACCATCGGACTTCTGCAGGAATTTATTGAAAATGAAAGTGATGCCTGGAAGTATACGATTGATGTGGTGACGCGTTATTTTGAACGGGTCATGACTAAACGAACCGAACTTCCGCCTCCTCCCGGAACATATCCTTCCTGGCGTGAAACAAATATATCATCCATTCCAGCTTTTATGCAGGAGCTTATCGGTAACCCGTTTATAGAAGTGGCAGGACTCCTCGGCAAACGGACTGCTGAGATGCATTCTGCCCTGGCTGAAACCAATGGGGATAACGGATTCGAAACTGAACCGTATTCGCTGCTCTATCAGCGCTCAGTCTATCAATCGGTGCGCAATCTCTTATACCGGACATTGGATGATATTAAGAAAAACATAAAAATGGTGCCTCCTGAATTTCAGGAGACGGCAAAAAAGATAGTTTCGTCTGATGAAGTCTTGCTGCAGCAGGTAAAAAAGATCATTAAGAAAAAAATATCCGCGGTAAAAACCCGAATCCACGGGGATTATCATCTGGGACAGATTTTATACACCGGCAAGGATTTTTATATTATTGATTTTGAAGGGGAACCTGCGCGGACGCTTACTGAACGGAAACTGCCGGCATCTCCGTTCAAAGATATTGCGGGCATGATCAGGTCATTTCATTATGCGATATGCGGCACCATGCTGCTGCATCCTTCGGTGCGTCAAGAAGATAAAACATTTTTAGAAGCCTGGATTGAACCGTGGTACCAGTATGTTACCGGTATTTATCTGACCTCATATCTGCAGGCAGCAGGTTCTGCTCCTTTTGTGCCCAAAGACAACGAAGATCTGGATATGCTGCTGCATATTTTTCTTATTGAAAAAGCAATCTATGAACTGCGCTATGAGATACATAACCGGCCGTCCTGGATCGGTATACCGATCAGAGCGATAAAAGAGTTACTGAATGACAGATAACAGAGGATAGGGTATGGCAGGGAACATAAAAAAAGAAAATAAAAAAAATTCAAAAATAGGGCCGGTTGAATATGGATTGAGTCTTTTTACTGAGTATGATTCGCATCTTTTTAAAGAAGGAAATCATTTCAGTCTGTTTGAAAAATTAGGATCAATGCTGACTGAACACAACGGCAAACAGGGTGCATATTTTGCCGTCTGGGCGCCCAATGCTAAAAAAGTATCGGTTATGGGTGAGTTTAATCATTGGAAACCGCATACCCATCCGCTGAGTGCTCATCCTTCTTCTGCAGGCATATGGGAAGGGTTTATCCCCGGCATTGAACAGGGAATGCTCTATAAGTTCCATATTGAATCTAATCATAACGGATACAAGGTTGACAAAGGCGATCCCTACGCTTTTTTTTGGGAGATCTCGCCGCAGACTGCTTCACGGGTATGGGATTTAGCATATACCTGGCAGGATACCGCCTGGATGAAAAAAAGAAAAGAAAAAAACAATCTGCATGCCCCGATTTCAATATATGAGGTTCACCTGGGTTCCTGGCGGAGAGTTCCGGAGGAAAACAACCGGCCGCTCACTTATCGTGAAACCGCTCCCTATCTTGCAGAACATATTACACGTTTAGGATTTACGCATGTTGAATTTCTGCCGGTTATGGAACACCCGTTTTATGGATCGTGGGGATATCAGACGGTAGGCTATTTTGCGCCGACCAGCCGGTACGGCACTCCGCAGGATTTCATGTATTTGATTGAGTATCTGCATCAGCATGATATCGGCGTTATTCTTGATTGGGTTCCGTCGCATTTCCCCTCGGATGAACACGGTGTGGGGTATTTTGACGGTACATATCTCTATGAGCATCAGGATCCCCGGCAGGGATTTCATCCGGACTGGAAAAGCATGATTTTTAACTGCGGAAGAAATGAAGTGCGCAATTTTTTGATTTCAAACGCAGTTTTTTGGCTTGACAAATATCATGTTGACGGCCTGCGTGTTGATGCGGTTGCATCCATGCTCTATTTGGATTATTCGCGCAAAGAAGGCGAATGGGTGCCCAATATTTACGGCGGAAGGGAAAACCTCGGTTCCATATCGTTTTTAAAACGGTTTAATGAAATGGTGCATGAAAAATATCCCGATACCTTAACGATTGCCGAAGAATCAACATCCTGGCCCATGGTTTCACGGCCGGTGTATTTAGACGGGCTTGGATTTGACCTGAAATGGAATATGGGCTGGATGCATGATATGCTGACCTATATTTCCAAAGATCCGATTTACCGGAAATATGATCATAATCAATTGACTTTCAGCATATGGTATGCGTTTTTTGAAAATTTTGTCCTGCCGATTTCCCATGATGAAGTAGTGCACGGGAAATGTTCTGTCCTGCAGAAAATGGCCGGTGATGAATGGCAGAAGTTTGCAAACCTGCGGACGTTGTACGGATTTATGTATACCCATCCGGGAAAAAAACTTCTTTTTATGGGCAATGAGCTTGCCCAGTGGAGCGAATGGAACCATGATGCGAGCATTGATTGGCATCTGCTTAATTTTGAACGGCATCAGCAAATACTCTTGTTATTAACGGATCTTAATAATCTGTATGTGCATGAGACTGCTCTGCATGAGCTTGACTGTGAACAAGACGGATTTGAATGGATTGACTGCAATGATATGGAAAAAAGCGTTATCAGTTATATTCGAAAAGGAAGAAGCACCAAAGATATTTTTTTAGTGGTCTGCAATTTTACCCCGGTTCCCCGGCGCAATTACCGTGTGGGGGTTCCTGCTAAAGGATTCTGGCAGGAAGTCTTAAACAGCGACGCAAAAAAATTCGGCGGAGCAGGATTCGGCAATTTTGGCGGCTGCCAGGCGGTACCGGTCCCCATACATGGAAAAAATTATTCCCTTTCAGTGGTCTCTCCTCCGTTAAGCATCATTGTATTTAAAAACAAGAACGAATAAACTGCCTATGAACATTGGTGCATATCTTAATAAAGACGGATCATCTGTTTTTACCGTATGGGCTCCCTGCATTGAATCCGTTTCCCTGCATCTTCAAACTTCTCCTGATACGATAATCCCCATGAAAAAAAACAGTTCAGGATACTGGACATGTACTGCTTTTAAGGTGAAACCCGATACCCCATATACATATGGTATTAATAAAACGATTGAACGCCCTGACCCTGCATCGTTTTATCAGCCGCAGGGTGTCCATGGCCCGTCGGCAGTTGTTGATCATTCCTGGTTTAAATGGACTGATCATGCCTGGCGCGGCATCCCCTTATCATCAATGATTATATATGAACTGCATGTAGGAACATTTACCAAGGAAGGGACGTTTGATGCGGTTATAAACCGGCTTGATGATTTACAAAAAACAGGCATCAATGCGATTGAAATAATGCCGGTCGCCCAGTTTCCCGGCCGGCGCAACTGGGGATATGACGGGACATATCTTTTTGCGGTGCAGAACTCATACGGCGGGCCGGAAGGTTTAAAAAAATTGGTGAATGCATGCCACCGGAAAAAAATAGCAGTTATCCTTGATGTGGTCTATAACCATCTGGGCCCCGAAGGAAATTATCTGCATGATTTCGGGCCGTATGTTACCAACCGCTACCAAACACCGTGGGGCAATGCGGTCAATTATGACGGGCCGTATTCGTGCGGGGTAAGAAATTTTATTGTGCAGAATATGCGCTACTGGTTTACCCAATACCATATTGACGGGCTCAGGCTTGATGCTGTTCACGGCATATATGACCGGGGCGCAAAACATATCCTGCAGGAGCTCGCCGAAGAAGCAGACGCATTTTCACAAAAGGACAGAAGAAAAAGATATCTGATTGCTGAAAGTGATTTAAATGATATTCGTGTTATCACTGGTATCCGAAAAGGCGGCTATGGCATCGATGCGCAATGGCATGATGATTTTCATCACAGCCTTCATACGGTTCTCACCCGGGAACATAAAGGCTATTATGCTGATTTCGGGGATATTCAACAACTTACAACAGCCATCCGGGATGGATTTGTGTATTCCTGGAAATATTCCGGATACCGCAAAAGATTTCACGGCTCATCCTCAAAACATATACCCGCATCACGGTTAATCGCCTGCACCCAAAATCATGATCAAATCGGCAATAGACTCGGCGGCGAACGTGAAGCATCTCTGGTCTCAATGGAAGCAGTCAAATTAAAAGCAGGAGTTCTGTTTAGTACAAATTTTGTACCGCTTATTTTTATGGGCCAGGAGTATGCTGAAGATGCGCCGTTTCTTTATTTTGTTGATCACAGCGATCAGGATCTTATCCGCGCGGTCCGGGAGGGGAGAACAAAAGAGTTTGAATCATTTGACTGGCCGGGGGAGATCCCTGACCCGCAGGATACGGAAGTATTTGCTGCATCAAAGCTGTGCTGGCAGAAAAGAAAAAAAGGCATTCATAAGGCAGTTCTTGATTTATACCAAAAGCTTATTTCAGTGCGGAAAAAATATCATGCTCCTGCAGATACAAAAAGCATCTCAGTTGATCATGATGAAAAAACACAACTGCTTTTTATAAAGAAACAAAAAATATATGGTATCTATAATTTCGGCAAACTAACGCAGGAATTTATCCCCAGACTGCTAAAAAAACGCGCACATAAAATAATCGAATCAAGCGATACCAAATGGCTGGGGCCGGGCGCCCTGCTGCCAATCCGCCTCAGTCCCGGAAATACGTATCAGATTAATCCAGAAAGTTTTGCCTGGTATTGCATGGAGGGGTAATATGACGGAAAGGTATGTATGCATACACGGACATTTTTATCAGCCGCCCCGGGAGAATCCCTGGCTTGAACAGATTGAATATCAGGAATCAGCACATCCGTATCATGACTGGAATGAACGCATTACTGCTGAATGCTACGCACCGAACACTGCTTCGCGTATTTTAGATAATGATCGGAAAATAATAGATATTGTAAACAACTACTCAAAAATAAGTTTTAATTTCGGGCCGACCCTTCTTTCGTGGCTTCAGAAACACCAGCCGGACATACACTGGGGTATTCTGGAAGCTGATAAAAAAAGCAAAGAACGTTTCAGCGGACATGGTTCTGCTCTGGCGCAGTGTTATAATCACATGATTATGCCGCTGGCCAACTTGCGGGATAAAAAAACACAGATTATCTGGGGTATCCGTGATTTTGAACACCGGTTCCAGCGGAAACCCGAAGGAATGTGGCTGCCTGAAACCGCGGTTGATCTGGAAACGCTTGATATGCTTGCCGAACAGGAGATCAAATTTACGATTTTAGCGCCACGGCAGGCAAAACGCATCAGAAAAATTGATGATAAGAGATGGCGTGATGTTTCAAACTCCCGGATTGATCCTAAAAGGCCGTATCTCTTAAAGCTCGCATCCGGCAGATCAATCGTGCTCTTTTTTTATGACGGGCCGATCTCTCAGAATGTAGCGTTTTCGAATGTTCTTTCAACCGGTGAAGGTTTGACCAAACATATAGAGAGCGGTTTTACCGATGCAAAAGACGCTTCACAGCTAATGCATATCGCAACCGACGGCGAAACCTACGGCCATCACCACCGGTTTGGAGATATGGCATTGGCATATTGTTTGTATTACATAGAATCAAAAAACACTGCCCGTATAACGATTTATGCCGAGTACCTTGAAAAAAATCCGCCGCAATATGAGGTTGATATTTTCGAGAACTCATCCTGGAGCTGTGTGCACGGCATTGAACGCTGGCGTTCAAACTGCGGATGCAGTTCAGGAATGAAACCCGGATGGCAGCAGGAATGGCGCAGCCCGCTGCGCGGTGCGCTTGACTGGCTGAGGGATAATGCATCGGTGATTTATGAAGAGCAGATGACTCCTCTGGTTAAAGACCCCTGGCAGATGCGCGATCAGTATATTCAGGTTATCCTTAACCGTTCTCCTGACACGGTAGCATGGTTTTTAAAAGAACACAGCCAGCGGGAACTTCTCCCAGAAGATAAGATCAAAATATTAAAACTTCTTGAAATGCAGCGTCATGCGATGCTTATGTATACCAGCTGCGGATGGTTTTTTGATGAAATATCAGGTATAGAAACTACCCAGATTATCCAGTATGCGTCCCGGGTCATTCAGCTGGTTGAAGAAGTCTCAGGCATATCTCTTGAAGATGCGTTTAAAAAATTACTCGAACGTTCACCCAGTAATGTGGCGGAGTTCAAAAACGGGTCGCAGATTTATGACATGTTTGTAAAACCGGCGGTTTTGGATTTGCTCAGGGTGGGTGTCCATTACGCGGTTTCATCAATTTTTAAAGAATACAACAAAGAGGCGGAGATTTATAATTATTCAGTTTCAACCAGATATTTCCACAAAGAAGAGATCGGCAGGCAGAAATTAGGGATCGGTTCAGTGCGCGTGTTATCGCACATAACCGGCGAAGAAAAAGATATCAGTTTTGCGGTGCTTCATTTAGGCGATCATACCATTGTCGGCGGTGCCCGGGAATTTATGAATGATGATAAGTATTCAGAGATGGAAAAAACCATACAGGAGCTTTTTGCCAAAGGAGAAACATCCGAAGTGATTCGGATCATCGATAAGCATTTTGTAGATCACAGCTATTCGCTGCTGCATCTCTTTAAAGATGAGCAAAAAGAGATTATGGACCAGATATTTAAAGAAACTCAGAAAGAAATTGATGCTTCGTTTAGAAATATTTACCATCATTATTATCCGGTTATGCAGGCGGTGAGCTCTATGCGTTTGATTTTGCCTGAATATTTTTCGTATGTGCTTGAGTACGTGTATAACACGGATATTCAGCATCTGCTCAAAGAACCCGTTATTAAGTATGATAAGCTCGAGCAGTTATTGATTAACAGCCGGCAATGGCATATTAATCTTAACCGGGAAATCATAGATTACCTGGCCAGCAAAAAAATTAATGATTTAATGGATCACTGGCGCAATGCACCCGAACATATTGAGACACTTGCGCATGTCGTGCGGATCATGACCATGTGCAGCAGTTTTGTGTCTGATTATCGGTTATGGAAAGCGCAGAATATTTATTTTTTTACCGGCAAAAATATACTATCTGCCATGAAAGAAAAGCAAAACAGCAATGATCCGGCATCACAGCAGTGGCTTGCGCTTTTTTATGAATTAGGCGGATATTTAAAGATTAAAATGTAATCAAATAACCATCTAACCATGATAATTCCTAAGGCAACGTACCGTGTTCAATTTAATTATCAGTTTACTTTTGCGCAGGCAAAAAAAATAGTTCCTTATCTTAAACTCCTGGGCATCTCGCACATATATGCTTCGCCGATATTTAAGGCACGAAAGAAAAGTATGCATGGATATGACATTGTTGACCTCAGCGCCCTTAACCCCGAATTAGGAATACCTGATTTTGATATGCTTACTGAAGAATTACGAAATCACGGCATCTCATGGATCCAGGACATTGTGCCCAATCATATGGCATGTGATTCTGAAAACACGATGCTGATGAATATCCTTGAATACGGCGAACAATCTCCTTATTACCGATTTTTTGATATTGACTGGAATCATCCGTATGAAAACATGCATGGCAGGGTTTTGATACCGTGTTTAGGGAAATTTTATGCTGAATGCCTTGAGCAGGGAGAAATATCTCTGCGGTATGAGCATGAGAGTTTATCCATTAATTATTATGAGATGCATCTTCCCGTAAAGATTGAATCATATCACCGTGTATTTGAGCATGCGGTACCCAAGCTTGAAGAAAAAATAGGAAAAAATCACCCGTTGGTCCTGCAGTATATCGGTGCCGTCAACCTGTTTAAAGCATTGGAAACCAATGGGGAAATGCATAACCGGTTTGAACATGTTGCCCATGCAAAACACATGCTCTGGAAGATATCACAGAATGATGAACATATTCGGACATGTGTTGATGAGATGCTTACAGAATATAATGGTGAAAAAGGCATCGCGCACAGTTTTGACCTGCTCGATGAGCTGATTGCCCGCCAGCGGTTCCGTCTTTCTTTTTGGAAGGTTGCAACCGAAGAGATTAATTACCGGCGGTTTTTTACGGTCAATGATCTTATTTCCGTGCGTGTGGAAGACCGGCCCGTTGTTGAAAAAACACACGCATATATCAAACAGCTCGTCTCGACAGGAAAAATTCAGGGCCTGCGCATCGATCATATTGACGGGCTGTATGATCCTGCCGAATATCTTGCATATCTGCACGAACAATTCCCTGATACGTATATTATTGTTGAGAAAATTCTTGATTTACGCGAAGATCTCTCAGTCAGGTGGCCGGTACAGGGAACGACCGGCTATGATTTTTTAAATTTTGTGAATGAACTGTTTTGCTGCCGTCAAAACAATGAGAAATGTACCGTCATATACACTGATTTCTCCAGCATACATAAATCATACGAAGAAATACTGGTGGAGAAAAAAAGGCTTATCATCGGCAAGCACATGGCAGGAAACATTGATAATCTTGCCCAGTATATAAAAAAGATTTCAAGCAAAGACCGGCACGGCAATGATATCACGCTGTATGGGCTGCGGCGCGGGCTGGTTGAAGTGATGACGCATTTTTCCGTATACCGAACCTATATACGCGGTAAAAATTTCAGTAAGATCGACCGGATGTACATACGTAAAGCCATAGAAAAAGCCCGGGAAGAATCATACGGGCTTTTTCATGAGATTGATTTTATAGAAAATCTCCTGCTTTTGCAGTATGATGATTCTTTGCCTGAAGCTGACAAGGAGTTGTGGCTTCATTTTGTAAAAATATTCCAGCAGCAGACCGGCCCCCTCATGGCTAAAGGTCTTGAAGATACGCTTTTTTATCTTTACAACCGGTTGATTTCATTAAACGAAGTGGGCGGTGATCCTGCCCGGTTTGGGATAACTGTTAAAGATTTTCATAATTTTAATAAAAAAAGAAGAGAATTGTTTCCGCACACATTAAACGCTACTGCCACGCATGATACCAAGCGGGGTGAGGATATGCGTGCCCGCATTAATGTGCTCTCTGAACTGCCTGATGAATGGGAACAAAAGATCCGTCACTGGCAGGTGCTCAACAAAGATAAAAAGAAAAAAATAAAGAATACGGCTGTTCCTGATGCTAATGACGAATATTTTTTCTACCAGACCCTGATCGGCTCATTGCCGTTTGTTGAGGAACAGGGATATGTTGAGCGCATCAAGCAGTATGTTATTAAGGCAGTGCGTGAAGCAAAAGTTCATACTGCCTGGATTAAGCCCGATCAAGCTTATGAAGAAGCATATCTCGCATTTGTTGATGCGGTTTTACATGAGGATGAGCATAATAATTTTTTGCAGGATCTTAAAAAATTTCAGCAGATTGCAGCGTGGTACGGCATTCACAACTCACTATCCCAAGCACTCATAAAGATGACCGTACCCGGGGTGCCTGATTTTTACCAGGGATGTGAATTATGGGATTTCAGCCTGGTTGATCCGGATAACCGGTGCCGGATTGATTATGCACTGCGTACCTCATATCTTGAGGAGATAATTAAAAAAGAACAGGATATCCCGCTGCTGATTGACGAGTTGTATCAGCAGTATGCTGACGGCAGGATCAAACTTTATTTAATCTATAAAACACTTGCCCTGCGCAATAGTAACCCTGAGCTTTTTCAAAAAGGGTCATATATCCCTATTGACGTTGAAGGACTGCACAAAGATTCAATCACTGCCTATATGCGCAGGTACGAACAAAGCTCAATACTGATCATCGCTCCCCGCCTGCTCAACAGCATAATAAAACCTAATGAAAAACCATTACAGGATGTCTGGCAGGATACCAGACTCCTGCTTCTCCCTGAAGCACCCTCAGCCTGGATCAATACAATAACCGGACAGTACCTGGCCAGCAGCAGTAACGGGATTATGATTGCCGAAGCCTTATCCTTATTCCCGGTCTGCATTTTAAAGAACAAGATTTAAGAGAGAGTACCGTATGGTCCACCATTATATGTTAAATACGTATGTAGAGTTATAACAAATAAATTCAGGAGGTTGTGATGAACTGGAAATGGTTTGTAGTAATTATTCTTCTTATTATCTTGGTTATTTTTACTGCGCAGAACTATGAAGTTTGTGAGATCAAGTTTCTTGTATGGTCTTTTCAGACAAGCAGATCAATCGGCTTATTCATTTCAATGGTCATCGGTGTAATAATTGGATGGGTTACCGCATCGCATAGGAAGCAATAATTGATAGAAAGCATACTATAATATTTTCTATTCACAAAAATAATAAAGATCCTTAAAATGCAAAAATGTTGATTTTTTTATTTATTGCAGGTTTCATCATTTTGATTAAAGGAGCAGATATGCTCGTTGAAGGAGCATCTGGTCTTGCCCGCAAATTTCACATATCCGATCTCGTTATAGGATTAACCGTAGTTGCATTCGGGAAGAAGAATTCAGAGGTTTTATATGAAAATAAGGAGATTATTATTGTGCCTAATCTTGATTTAAGCAAAAGGAAAATTAGCAATTAACTTACGGTGAATAAAAGTACGAGAAAATAAAATTAGTATGAGTAGAAATATAATCGGCAAACATGATTAAAAAAATATTTTAAGGTATTATAAATGGTATATAAAGTTATTGTGTATTATTTCAAAAAGATATTTTTATGTGGATTTATGCTGTTTCTATTTGGTGTGCCGCCGGTTTTTTCTATAGAATTATTCCCGCCTGAGGGCATATTCAAACCTTTAATAGCTGATCCGCGCTGGCCGCATTTTTCCATGGCATATCAACGTTATATTGATGATGACGAACTGGCTGATGTGGCTTCGGTAAGTTTTGGGGAGATATTCAATTTTATCCAAAGTAATGCATTTTATGGAAAATATGATATCGGCATCCAGGGCGCTGTTTTTGCTGTTTTTAATTTAGATGCGCCGTCAAAAGATCTGGTCAATGCTGATTATTTTGTTGGCATCCCGATTAGTTATGCGTATGATCAAATGTCCATGCAAGTCCGCGTCTTTCATCAAAGTTCGCACCTGGGAGATGAATTTCTTTTAAGGAATCGTGTTGAACGGATTAACTTAAGTTATGAAAGTATTGATTTAAAAACATCGTACGTTATCAAAAATGCTTTCAGAATATATGCGGGCAGCGGATATATATTCCATAAAGAACCGCAGGATCTTAAACCATGGTTGCTGCATTATGGTATTGAATACCAATGCCCCTGTATATATGTTAATGGAAAATTACGCCCGGTGATCGGAGCTGATTTTAAACAGTGGCAGGAGGTAGAATGGAGTACGGATAGTTCTCTTCATTTTGGATTCCAATTTGAAAATCCGAAACTTGATGAAAGAAAGATACAGCTGCTTATTGAGTATTTTACCGGGCACTCGCCAAACGGGCAGTTTTTTGACCGAAAAATAGAATATATCGGAACCGGCGTGCATTTTTATTTCTAACTCAAGCAATAGTATAAAAACAGAGGCGGTAATTATGAAGAAAAAATTAATTGTTCTTCTTTTTTTATCAGCCGGCATAGGAATGCTTTCTCAGTATATCGGTATGACTGTTCACCAGGCAGTTATTGCATCTGTATTTTCATGTTCAATTTTGGGGACTCTTTTTTTCTGGGATATGCGGTTAAGTTTTGTTTTCTGCGGTTCGGCAATCCTTTTTATGAATAAAAGCATTACCATGGATGAGTTTATCAGGTTTTCTTCGCTGGATGTTATCCTTTTTCTGGTGGGTATGATGATCATTGTCGGCATGATGAAAGAAACCGGTATATTTCACCGTCTTTCTTCATCAATTCTCTCCATAAAAAACATCTCGGGATGGAAGATATTTGTCATAATTATGTTGATATCAGCGGTACTTTCCGCATTGATGGGTGAAGTTACCTCAATACTGGTTATTGTAACCATCATATTTGATTTGTGCACAGCGCTGTCGGTTAATCCGGTTCCCTTAATTATCTCTTCAATTATGGCGACCAATATCGGCTCTGCAGCGACATTGTTGGGGAATCCTATCGGGATATTCATTGCAATCCGGGGCGGCCTGTCGTTTGAAGATTTTTTGATCGGGGCACTTCCCCTTTCATGTATCATATTGTTTCTGAGTTCATTGATACTTATCATATGGTACCGTACATATATTCAGGAGATATCTTCAAAGATTAAACATATAAACTATTCAGCTACAAATTACGAAAGCGAATCTATTAATTTTAAGACAAAAGTAAGCCTGGGTATTTTTGGATTAACGCTGCTGGGCATTACCATGCACAAAAGATTAGAAATACTGTTCGGCCTGCAGGACAATACGTTATTAATAGTTATGCCCTTATTTTTTGCGGGTATTGCCATGGCATATCGTCACGATAAAGCGCGTCAATATGTTGAAAAAGAAGTTGAATGGAATTCTTTGCTTTTTTTTATGTTTCTTTTTGCGGAAGCAGGAGTTATCCAGGCATCCGGCATAGCAGAATTTATAGCAAATAAATTTTTAAGCACTATGGGTGCGCGGCATAATCTGCTTTCAGGTATGATGCTTTTTTCTTCGGGTATTTTATCGAGCATACTTGATAATACCGTAGTGGTTGCTGCATTTACACCTATTATTAAAAGTCTTCATGTAGCGCAGGCTGAACTTAAAACATTATGGTGGTGTATCCTGTTCGGAGCCTGTTACGGAGGCAATATCACTATTATTGGTTCAACCGCAAATATTATTGCATTGGGACTTCTTGAAAAGGAAGGTAAGGCAAAAGTTTATTTCTTTGAATGGTTCAAGCTGGGGATTATTATTGGATTGATAAGCATGTTTGCTGCATTCGGCGCTGTTATTGCAGTCCCTTTGTTCAGCCGATAGGCACGAATAAAAAATCATGAATAAAAATATCATCAATAAAAGCTGAAGGATAATTATGATTGAATTTTTTGTCTACTTCCAGACTCATATCATTGCCGTTATAATGCTGTTTATAACGGTTACTGCTGTCAGTCATGTTATATTGAATAAAAACGATACGCGCGCGGCAATCGGATGGACAGGAATAATACTTATGTTTCCTGTTATCGGCTCGTTATTATACATGTTGTTCGGTATAAACCGTATCAAACGCAAAGCATCGAGCCTGCGGGGCAGAAGAATTCGCGAGTATTTATTAACCCATACCCGGCAGTGTTCGAAAGAAGAATTAATAACAATGCTCCCTGACAATTCTCTGCATCTTCTCATGCTTTATTCGGCCGTGAATAGTATAGCTAAACGCCGTCTGGTCTGCGGTAATGAGATTATCCCTTTGCAGAACGGTGATGAAGCATACCCGGCAATGATCAATGCCATCAATAATGCCAAATCGTCAATCACCCTTGCAACGTATATCTTTCAACATGATTATGCAGGAAAACTGTTTACGGATGCGTTGGGTAATGCGCTAAAGCGGGGTGTCGAAATCCGCGTGTTGATTGACCATGTTGGATCCAGGTATTCTTTTCCAACAATCATTGGATTATTAAAGAGGATGGAGATTAAAACAGCACAGTTTATACCGACTTATCTTCCGTTCCCCACACAGTATATGAATCTTCGCAATCATCGAAAGATCCTTGTTGTTGACGGCAAAGCTGGGTTTACGGGCGGCATGAATATCGGGCAGGCTAATATAATAAAAAATGATTATCGTCATCCGGTTCAGGATCTGCATTTTCAAATTAAAGGTCCGGTAGTCAGTCATCTGCAAGAGGCGTTTGCTGAAGACTGGGTATTTGCGGCACATGAAGTATTAGAAGGCGAAAAGTGGTTTCCTGCCCTCTCTGATGTGGGTGCAGTGAATGCCCGGGGAATTACCGACGGCCCTGATGAAGACAAAGATAAGCATTTAACGGTAATCTTAAGCGCGTTAACATGTGCACAGCATACGGTTCGGATTATTACTCCGTATTTTCTTCCCGAATCAGAATTAATGAGTGTGCTGACGATTGCGGCTATGCGCGGTGTTACTGTTGATATTATGCTGCCGCAGGTTAACAACCTTCGGCTGGTGAACTGGGCAGCACTTGCACATGTGGGGTATTTGCTTGAGCACGGATGCCGTATATGGTTTAATCCGCCGCCGTTTGATCACACAAAAATGATGGTTGTTGATGATACCTGGAGTTTTATCGGATCAAGCAACTGGGATCCCCGCAGTCTCCGCTTGAATTTTGAATTTAATATTGAATGCTATTCACCGATGTTAGCAAATAATTTGATAAAGATTTTTGAGCACAAAAAAATGTTTTCAAAACAGCTTATGCTGGATGATTTTCACAAATGGCCGCTTCTTGTACAGATCAGAAACAATCTTGCCCGGCTGCTGACGCCGTATTTATAAATGAATAATAACCTTAAAACAAGAGTATGGGAATATTATTTCTTAAAGGGGATCTTTTCTAAAATGTTAAGATCATGCTGCGGACCTGCTTTCGATGTTTCATATTCAAGCGAGTACTGCAGATCTATGCCGCTTGAATACCCGCTTTCAGCCTGCAGAGACAGTTTGTTGTTGATTTGATATCGTGCGCGGAATATATTCGCAAAATCAAACGGTGTTATGCCATAATTAATGTAAAGTTTCGGGGTGAGTGATTTGCCAATCATTACCTGAGTATCCTGTTTTGTTCCGCCGGTTTGAATCTGAACTTCTTCCAATCCAAACCTGTTGCCGATCTGTCTTGATAAAAATTCACCTCCTTTAATCTGCAGGACCGCTGCTGCACTCATGAGATATGAACCTTCTTTATTTGAAGCCTGGTTAATCGGTCTTCCCAGCAATAAATAGGAGAATGCATCCGTGTTTGACATGGGGGGTTCGGAAAAAATTGCGATTTCAGGAGATTTAAGCCTGCCTGATGCAATTAGACCGACGGTAATATCCTCAATCGTTCGTTGTGCTTTAATATCTATTCCAGGATTGTCCAACAGCCCTGCAAACATAAGCCTGCCATGCGTAATAGTTAATTTTTGCCCATATGCGTTATAACTTCCCTGGACAATACGCAGTTCGCCCAGTGCCTGCAGAGGTTTTCCGGCGGTTTCCTCTAAAGACAGACGACCGGCAAGATGCGCCGTAAGCCCGTATCCAATGAATTCAATGTTATCACCTAATGATATGTTTAATGCAATGTAACGGGTGCCGGTTAATGATTGACTTTTTTGCCGGGCATATGATTCATCAATGACTATGATCTCCGGTGATGCTGATACGGCGTCTTTGGGAATTTCTTTGACCGTTATCTTTGCTTCAGGAATATCCACGGTACCTTTAATCGATACATGATCGTTATTTGTTTCGATGAAGATATCAGGTGAAATGTAAACTCTTGAATCAGAATTGTTCAGAATTTGGAGCTTCTCTCCGGAAACGGTTAGGTGCGTCAGCCACTTTTTATGGGCATTACGCAATATTCTCCCTTTAATAGTGGCTAAACCTTTTCCTAAGCGGGCATTGCCATGTATGGCGATATGTTCTGAACTGCTGCTTTGAACATTAACAGCTATCTCTGTAATGAGTAAACCAAACGGGGTGATCTCTACAGTTTCACTTGAAGGTGTTGATATGCGGGCATCTAATGCTTCGATAGTGTTTATTCCTGTTACTTTCAAATCACCGGTTATTACTCCTTCAATAGTGAGATTTGACTGAAAAATTGGGTTTAACATATTCAATGGAAGTTTTGTCCAGCTGACCTGCGTGTTCCATCCTGTATGGTTATCCCAGTTACACAGAGCGTGTAAGTTTGATTCATTTTGATTAAAAATAATGTTTTTCAATGAGAATGACGTTTTTGCTATGTGTATATCCGCCCTATCATCAAGCGTCCATGCGCCAAACTCGGTTGACTCAATAACAGCCGATATAATAGTTCCGTCCCATGCCTTATCAGTATCAAGATGTCCGTTCAAACTCATAGAATAAGAATCCTGCAGGTTATGTATATATAATGAAATAACGTGGTTGTCAGGTTTCCCCGAAGCTTGTAAGCTGATACTGTTAATCTCAAATTTGTTAATATTCAGCAGTTCAGAATCAATGGTGATTATTGAAGATAAATTATTTGTAAAATCAATCATGCTGTTAACCGTTATTTTTTTTATTTTATAATCGGCATAGCCGGCCTCAGTGCTCATAAGATGAGCATGTATAATCGGTTTTTTTCGAGAACCTGTAATGATACCGGAGCTCATAATTACTCCATATGATTGCGGGAGAAGTTCTGTAAGCTCAGGGATATTTATATACCAGGAAAAATTATTGAAATTTCCTATTTCACCGGTTAATGTAATAGTTGAAGAACCGATTTTGATAATAGTATCAGTTTTAAGATAGGCTGTCCGGTGAATTGAAAAATCAGATTGTGCATTCATGGGATATCCGCGAAGCATCCCTGAAAATCTTAGTTTTTTAACATCAATATGCGCTTCATCCCCTGCGGTACCGTTCATATGTGCATTAAAGGCTATACTGCCCGGCCAATCAGCCCAACATATGTCCGGATTAAGATTTTCCCCTTCAATATTCATATGCCAGGTGATAGAAGGATACCAGGCACATGTGCCGGTGGATATAATCGTGCCATTAAGCAGTTCAGCAGAAAAATGATTAATATGTATTTCTTTTCTTGATCCTTGAGCAGATATGGTTAATCTGCTGTGCGGGTACCCGGGCGCATCAATTAAAGCACGCGCGGTAATATTATAGATATCTGTGCTGCCTGAAATATGCATATTGCTGTTGTTTATAAGAATGGTGTTGTCTTTAATATGGTGTATTGAAATTAACGGGATATTACACAGCATATCAAATTCTTTTTTTACAACAGTTAATGCTATGGTTCCCGTGCTTGCTAGAATGGTGGAATTAGCCAGTGCAATTTTTATATTGTGTAATTCTACGTGTGGTACATTGAGTTTTATCGGCATGGTTATTTCCGGAAATAATAATTCCTTAATTCTTTTTGTTTCAGCAGGTTTTTCCCGGTCTACTATCTTAACATGCATGTGATTGATTGATAGGTTTGCAATGTAAACTTCTTTTTTTAGCAGTTTTGCAACATCCCATCTGAAAGATAGTTTCTTGGTTGACACAGAAATATCTTTTGAGGAGAATTGTACGTCTTCCAGAGTTACTCCGGTAAGTAAACTTCCAGAGGTTCGGTTTATTGATAATTCATTTGAAATAACAGGCAGTATGCGCATGATAAACCACGATGTCCCGGACTCAGTAATAATAAGGAATAGTATCATTCCCAGGAAGATGGTAATTATGCTTAACGTAGAAATAACAAATATTTTTATTTTCATAAATCAGGTTCCATGCTTATATGTATGCGCAGTGACTTGTCTTTATCATTGATGGGATAAGCAAAATCTAATCGGATCGGCCCTACCGGTGAACGCCAGCGAAGGCCGATGCCTGCCCCTTTTTTAAACTCATTTGTTATTTCTTCAAATGCATTGCCGATATCATAAAAACATGCTGCGCTCATTGTTTGTATCAGTTTAATTTCGTATTCAACACTGCCGGCCATAAGATACCTGCCGCCTATAACATCCCCGCTTGAATCTTTCGGACCAAGCGTTTTATATCCATACCCGCGGATACTGTTATCTCCGCCGGCAAAGAATCTAAGTGATGCCGGCAGTTCGTCAAACTGAGATGTTTTTGTCACGCCGCTTTCCAGGCGAATTATAAACCTTTGTTCATTAAACAGGGAATTGAAATATTTACCATTGAGAGTAGATTGAAAAAAACTAATATCGGAACCGAGAAATCTATCAGTTGATTTTAATTCAAGATTAAGTTTATACCCGCGATGCGGGTACAAGAAATTATCAGCTTTTCTCCGGTTAAAACTTGCTCCGGGGATAAATAGCCGTGTACGAGTTCTCGTATCTGCAATGGTAAAAAATTCATCAAGATAATCAATAAAGATGCTGTGTAGGAATCCAAAATACATTTTACTTGCCCGCACCCCTGCTGAAATTGTTTCAGATGTGCTTGTTTCAACATCTTCAGTTTTCCAGCCCGCGTACAACGAGAGCTTATCAGTCAAAGGATTTTTCAAGGGAATATCATATATGGAAGAAAGATTTTTCCGTATTAACGATTGCTGATACATGCTTTTAAACCGGTGTCCGCGGCTGTTAACACGCCGGTTCTCCCAGCCGATACTGCCGCGCGGGCCGGTATCAGTGCCATACCCGAGGCCTAAAAGAAATTTATATTTTTTCCGGGAGGTCAATCCAACGTCTAAAGGAATTTTGTGTCCTTCGGTTAAATCTTTGCGCGGACGAATATCAACAACTGAAAAATAATCACTGCTGTTTAACCCATTTTGAAAATCAAGCATGGTGCTGGAGTTATACGGATCCCCGGGTTTAAAATTAACAAATTTATCAAGAAATTTATTTTTAAAATTATGCTGTTTAAATGTTACATGGCCGAATAAATATTGGGGGCCGGTATCAAACTCTATAGTAACTTGGCTTTGATTAAGATTTTTTTCAACAGATACTCTGCTGGTAACAAAATATGCATCAAGATATCCGTATTCAAGGGCTGTATTTTGAAGAATACTTTTTGTTTTTTCATACATAAAGTGATTTAATATATCACCTTTATGCAGCGGATATATAATATTTTTAAAAACTGAATCATCCGCACCATATCCCTTAACAGTTATGTTTAATTCATTTATTATAGTCGGCGGTCCGGGATTAACAATAAAAGAAGTTATTATTTTATGTGCATTTTTTAGAAATGAATGCTGAATGACCGGATTATAATAGCCGAAAGGAATGAGGGCGTTTTTAATCTCCTGAGGGGCTTTGTTATATAAATATTCTATGTTTGATTCGGCAAGTGATTTGTCTTTTTTTTGTTTTTCGAGACTAAGATATTTATTTACATTTTCAAGAATATTTCCTTTAATACCTTCGATTTTGACTGTTAATTGTACGTGTGCTGCAAATAACAACGTGCTTGAAAATATAATAAATAATAAAATTATCGTTTTACTTATTGAATTCTTAATACACATCATTTTTTAAGAAAACCCTTTTTTTGGTATAACTAAAATTACATTGAATTCTAGAAAATTATTAAGTAATATACCCAATATCATACATTCATTAAAAAGCCTTGTAAATAAGAATAAAGAGGGTAAAGCATGAATCTTTTCTTGTTTTTCCGGAATCAGGTTTACTGGTATGAATGAATTAATACAAAAAAAAGCATTAACATTTTCGATTATTGATGGTGCGCTTTCTTCTATTATGGGATCTCTGGCAGGCGGGATCTTTTTAACAGGTTTTGCCTTAAAAGTATTACATGCACAGCCTCAGCAAATAGGAGTTCTTGCCGCACTGCCGTTATTTGCAAACTTTATTCAATTATTCGGTTCCTATATTATTGAAAAAACGGGCAGAAAAAAAGAATTATGTTTTTTTAGTGTTGTAATAGGAAGAATGCTCTGGATTTTAATAATCATGCTTCCCTTTAAAATATTTGCACCGGTGGGAGATTTTAGAATTTGGGTTTTAGTGATTGTCATAGCTATATCGAGTTTATTCAGTTCGTTATCAGGAGTTGCCTGGCTTGCCTGGATGAGTGATTTGGTGCCGGAAAATATGAGGGGTTCTTATTTTGGGAAAAGGAATATGATTGCATCAGCCTGCGGTATGCTTGCCATTCTTGCCGGAGGTAAATTTCTAACCCTTTGGGGAAATCGTTTTACAGAAAGCAGTCCCTTTGGATTTGTTATTATTTTTATTGGCGGGCTTATTGCAGGACTTATTGCAGTATGGTTTATTAATAATATACCTGAAGTATCAGCAGGGAATAAAGTAAAAAACTCTCGATTTGAATTAAAAACATTCTTAAATCCGTTTAAAGATAAAAATTTTTTAAATCTTATCATATTTGTATCAGCCTGGATGTTTGGAATTCAGCTGGCTGCGCCATTTTATGGTGTTTTTATGATAGAAAATTTAAACATAAATTTTTCAACCATAACTGTTTTTGGCGCTATTGCTACATGTGCAACACTTTTTATGATGAAAATATGGGGTCCGATTTCAGATACATTGGGGAATAAACCCATTATTATTGTATCTGGCTGGGTACTTATTATTGTGCCATTTGTCTGGATCGCTGCGTTGCCGGGAAAATATTATGCACCGGTGCTTATGGCACATATATTATCCGGCGCATTTATGGCCGGTGCAGCGCTTTCTCAGTTTAATATTCTCATTAAACTTTCGCCGCAGGACGGCCGGTCAGTGTATCTGGCGTTATTTTCGGCAATTACGGGGCTTATTGGTGCGAGCGCTCCCATTATCGGCGGCGGTATATCAAAAATGCTTGAAGGTGTAAGTTTCACTTTTTTCACCTATAATATTTCTAATCTTCAGATAATTTTTATCATCTCCTCGTTTATACAACTTGCAACCATTTTTTTTATTTTAAAAGTGAAGGAACCTCGGGCATCTACACCGGTTGCAGTTATAATGCAGCTTAAAAATGATCTTAATCCTCAAACAGGCATTGCAGGAGCAGCTGATTTTATGATGGTAGAAATTCAAAGGAGTGAAAATATCTTAAAACAGATTGATAACGTAACTGAGGTAATGGCAAGCAGTTCTGAACGTCAAGTTGAAAAGATAATAAATAGATTAGGACAGATATTCAATAAATTTACAAAGAAAATTAAAAAATTACTAAAACGAAATACTGATTAAATCCCAGAACCGAGATTGGTTATGGAATTCGACGAAAAATATTGATCTTTTTCGTTTCGGTTCACATACCAATCGCGGTTCTGGGATTAAGGGGGGCATGATGCAGAAATTTACTGAAATATTCAATTCATTGGTTGTTTTAACATTGGAGCAAACATATCAACAGATTATTATGTTTGCACCTAAGATTATTCTTTCTATGATTGTTTTTATTATTGGGTGGATTTGCGCGGTTCTTATCGAGAAAATAATTGCTAAACTTCTTAAGGCATTGGGTTTTGATATTTTATCAGAAAAGACGGGATTAGTAAAATTTTTTAAAAAAGGAGGGATAAAGCGTAAATCATCTTCAATAATCGGTGCTTTTTTTTATTGGGTTATTATATTTAGTGCGTTAATTATGGTGTTTAATACATTACATCTTGATGATGCATCGCAGCTTATAGAGCAGGTAGTTTTATATATTCCTCGCATTATTAGTGCAATTATTCTTGTTGCAGTGGGTATATTTCTTGGCCGGTTTATTGCAGTTTTTGTTCAAACTTCAACACAAATGGCTAATGTTCCATTTTCAGTTGCCTTAGCTCAATCTTCAAAGTATATTGTTATTGGCATATCGGTCATGATGAGCCTGGAACATTTAGGCGTAGCAAAAACCATCGTGATTGAAGCGTTTATTATTATTTTTGGTGTTATTCCATTTATACTTTGTATGCTCTTTTTTATAGGAGGACGTGAAATTATACGCAATATGTTAGCAGGCAGAGTCTTAAGCAGAATATATCGAAAAGGAGATAATATACAGTTTGGTTCAGTTGAAGGAGTTGTGCAGTCAATTGAATTTATTATGACAAGAATTAAAACAGATAAAGGTGAAATGTTTATTCCTAACTCAGAATTATCAAATGAAATTGTTTTAAAGAAAAGGTGAAAAAATGAGAAATATTATTTACACTATGTTAGTTTTTTACCGCTGGTTATTTCAAATACTTTTGCAGAAAATAGCAATGAAATTACCATCGAACAAGTTGATTTGCTATTTGATGAAATATTCATAATAAATATGGAAACTTCGATTGATATTTTACAGCCTATTCTGGAAAAAAGCCTAAATTTTTTATTCGTTCCCAAATTATACCCTGACATTATGTGCATGTGTACATAAAAAAACGGGCAAACTCCTCATAAAGAAAAGCTTGACGATGAAAAAAAAGAAGTAGTACAATCAACAATCAACCGGGTTAATTTGAGCAGTATAAAATGGTTGTAAGGGAAGAATAGCATATTATGAATGACAGGAATAACGGCATAATTTTTGGGATTCTAACGCTGGCAATAACCGCGCTTTTTTTGGAATACAGCGCTTACCAGAATATGGCGATAACAGTGCTTATCAACATACTGGATTTTGCGGTTCTTTTTTTATTTATTTTCGATGTAATATTTCGGTTTATACAATCAAAATATAAACTTATTTTTGTAAAAAAACATATATTTGAAATCTTGTTTTTATCTTCTTTTGCAGGGCTTTTTTTCTACAGCAAATATATCTCATTGCTGGTATCACTGGATAAACTGCAGGGGCTCTCAACGCAGATAATATTTTTAGTCAACCTTTTTATTGTTTTGAAAATATTCGGCAGGTTAAATAAACTCAGTTATTTTTTAAACAAGTTTTCAAAAAATCCGGCACAGACGATTATGGCCAGTTTTTTTATTTTAATCCTTATCGGCACTCTTCTTCTTATGATGCCGTTTTCAACCGCAGATCATATACGGTTGGGATTTATTAATGCGCTCTTTACCGCAACATCTGCGGTATGTGTTACGGGATTAATCGTGGTTGATACGGCAACGCGGTTTTCAACCGCCGGACAGGCGGTAATTCTTGTGTTAATACAATGCGGCGGATTGGGAATTATGCTGTTTGCTTATTTTACGGCTTTTTTATTCCGGAGACAGATATCGGTTGAAGAAAAATTGACTCTCTCATATATGCTTAATGAAAAAGACGTAAAGAACATATTCAGGCCGGTTGGTAAGATTATATTTATTACTTTAAGTATCGAAGCTATCGGTGCGGCATGTTTTTTCCTTATATTTAAATCGTACAGCCTGCAGGGCATATTTGCTGCCTGTTTTCATGCGATTTCAGCTTTTTGCAATGCGGGATTTGCACTTTTTACCGACAGCCTTGAAGCCTATAAATCAAGTTTATCTCTTAATATGACCTGTGCGATGCTGATTATTCTGGGGGGGCTGGGATTTTCAGTCATATTTAATCTGATTGATTACAGCAAGGATATGTTCCGGACAAGGATTAAAGGAAGAAAAACTATTATCCGCAAATTAAATCTTAACACCAGAGTAGTGGTCTTAATGAGCGCGGTATTAATCGTTGCAGGTATGCTGATAATTTATGCGCTTGAGCACAGGCAGAATCTGGTCCACTATAATCTTCCGACCCAGTATATCGCTGCTTTTTTTCAATCAGTTACCCTGCGCACGGCAGGATTTAATACGATTTCTTTTGCAGGATTACAGGTATCAACATATATGCTGATGATACTATTTATGTTTATCGGCGCCGCATCCGGTTCAACGGGCGGCGGCATTAAAATAAACACCTGTGCGGTGCTGTACGGGTATGTAAAGTCAGTTATCAGAAATTCTAAGGACGTCATTCTTTTTAAGCAATCAATATCACGGGATCTGGTCAACCGTGCATTTTTAGTGGTTTTATTCGCACTGTCGGTTATTTTTACCGGAACATTTATATTATCATTGGTTGAAAACACTGATTTTATACAGATACTGTTTGAAGTGGTATCAGCTTTTTGTACCGTGGGGCTTTCAACAGGCATTACCTCATCATTGACTATGTTGAGTAAATTAGTCATTATACTGATTATGTTTATGGGCAGATTAGGGCCGCTTACGATTATCGCGTCGCTTTCGCAGGCTAAGGAGTTTAATGTTGAATATCCTTCGGGATATATCAGCATTGGATAGGAATTTAAGGAGGAACAATATATGAAAAAAGAAAGGGTATTTGCCATTTTCGGCATGGGAACATTCGGTTCTGAAGTCGCTGAAGTGCTGGCAACGCAGGGCGGTAAAATAATCGCTGTTGATAATAGAGCTAAAACAATAGAAAAAATGAAAGAAAAAGTTACCCAGGCCATGATTATTGATTCTACTGATGAGGAATCTCTTAAAAATCTTCCTCTGGAAGATATAGATGTGGCCGTGATTGCTATCGGTGAACAGATAGAGGCAAGTATCCTCACTACGGCGCTTCTAAAAAAATTGGGCATTCCGTATATCATTGCACGTGCCATAACCGATATTCATGCGCAGGTCTTAAAGCAGGTTGGTGCAAGTGAAGTCATTAATATTGAGCTTGATGAGGGAAGGAGGCTGGCGCAGCGGTTGATTGCTCCGGATATTATTGAGCGTATTCCCATATCTAAAAATCAAACGCTTGCAGAAATTGTAATACCTAAAGAATTTGTCGGTAAAACACTGCTGACCCTGGATTTACGGAAAAAGCTTAATATTAATGTGATCTCGGTCAAGCGCACGATCACCGATATTGACGATCTCGGCAATCCGGTAAAAGAAGAACAGATTATTACGCCCCAGCCCGACCATGTGCTGGAAGATAAAGATATTTTAGTGATTATCGGCAGTGATGCTGATATAAACACATTCAAGGATTTATAAATGCTGATTATTAGAAAAACCCTGTTCTATGTGTTTGGCGTAACCGCGGTTATGTGTATCATCTTGATTTCTTATGATGGCTATTATGCGCTATCACAGATAGAAAGCATAGAAACCATGCAGATCAAATATTATGCTGAACATGTGCTGTTTATTGGGTTGTTGTGCGTGATACTGCTGTGTATGGGGATGTGGTATTTTTATTATTCAAGCAGGAATCTATTGAAAGAATTGGATACTATAAGCGGGTTGTCGCGGTATAATTTGGCATATACCAGCAGGTACTTAAGCAAGTTAGGTATTATCGGGAATAAAATTAATGAATTATATGTTGATTTAATCAAAATAAATGAAATGCAGGCATTAAAAATCTCTGCATTGGCAGGTGAAAATACAGTACTTATCGATAATATCAAAATGAATATGGTTGTTATAAATATTCAAGGAATTATGGTGAAGTGCAGTAAAAAAATACTGCTTTATTTAGGCCTTGATAAAAATACTATTATTGAAAAAAATATTAATGAGATTATCAAAGGACTGGATGTTGATGATATAACCAAGAAACTGGAAAAAACAAAAGATATGGTTGTGATAAAAGATGTTTTTATCAGAAATAAAAATGACAAACCATGCGAAATTGTTTTTTATCCGATTTTTAATGCAAAAGACCGGTTGACTGCCATGATGTGTATTATTGACGAGACAGGCACCGTTGAAGAACTCTCAAAAACAGCTGAACAAATTCCGTCCAAAGAGATAAAAAAGAAACGTTCATTTATAGGTATGTTTTCTAAAAACAAAGAAAACACCTGAAAAGAAAAATTAAGACAGAAAAAATAGGGAGGCGATCCCTATAAACTGGTTGAGAAATAGATAAAAATTGAAGTGTTATTCCTGCTGGAGGTCAAAATATTTTTGCAGTTTGGTCAGGAGGTCGTCTTCCATGTTGGTTAGAATGCCTAATTCCTGGAAAAGTTCTTTTCTTCGTTCTTCAACGACCTGGCTCATGCTTTTAACGAGGGCTGGATTATGCAGAAGCATAAACCTTAAGTCATCATGCGGAAGCATAAAAACATCAGTTGGTATAATTGCGGTAACGGTTGCAATACACGGTTTATTGGTTATCAAGGACATCTCGCCGAAATAATCTCCGTCAGCCAATGAAGCGATGAGAGTCGCTTTATTGCCTTGTTTTACGGAGATGCCGACCTGGCCTTTGTAAATGATAAAAAAAAATTCACCTTCATCGCCCTGCTTAATAATCGTATCCCGGATCGCATATGATCTTTTTTCCATGCGTTCGATTAATTGCTCAAGATCAGATGCAGAATAGGTTGACAGATTTTGGAGCTCTTTTAATTTTTGGAAAATCCATGAAACTTCTTGTGCTGATAGATCCATACCAGTATTGTATAAAATTAATATAACATAATTAAAGAAAAAAATGCAGGTGAGATAATGCCTGGGGTTAATCTGTCCGCTCAGGAAAAAATTTCTTATTCGAAGCTCCACAAAAAATCTTAAAATCGTTTGTATAAAGCATTAAATTCTGATATAATATGCGACTATATAGCTCTATATTAAATATAAAAATATAACTATTGTATGTAAAAAAAATTTAAGAAAAAGAGGAATACGTTATGACTGAGAAACTAATTACATTGCTGGAAACAAAATGTACGCAAGAGAATCTTGATAAACTGATTGCGTTAAAAAACCCGGTGTTAATGGAGTTTATTGCAACCTATGCTGAGTTATGTAATCCCCGTTCAATCTTTGTGAGAACAGACGCTGCTGAGGAAGCCCGGTATATTGCTGATAAGGCACAAGAACAAAAAGAAGAGATTCCTCTTGCGATTAATGGCCATACCGCACATTTTGACGGGTATTTTGATCAAGGCCGCGATAAGGCAAACACCCGGTTTCTTATGTATGATGATCTTAAAATCGGCCCTGATATGAATTCAACTGACCGGGAAGAGGGTTTGCAAGAAATAAAAGGATTTCTAAAAAACAGCATGGCCGGGAAAGACATGTATGTCTTGTTTTTATGTCTGGGCCCGGTTGATTCAGAGTTTTCAATCTATGGCGTTCAGATTACTGATTCAGCATATGTTGCTCATGCAGAAGATATCCTCTACCGGCCTGCATATAATGTGTTTAAAAAGAAAGGATCTGATATCGAGTTTTTTAAATATGTACATTCTGCCGGAGAAATCGAAAACCAGGTGAGCAGGAATGCTGACCAAAGGCGTGTGTACATTGATTGTAAAGAAAATGTAGTCTATACGGTTAACACGCAGTATGCGGGGAATACATTAGGTTTAAAGAAATTATCACTGCGTTTGGTTATTAGAAAATCAGATAAAGAACGATGGCTTTCCGAACACATGTTTGTGATGGGTGTGCATGGGCCAAACAACCGGAAAACATATTTTACCGGGGCATTCCCCAGCGCCTGCGGTAAAACGTCAACCTGTATGGTAGACGGCGAACGTATTGTTGGTGATGATATCGCATATTTGCGCAACCGGGACGGTAAAACGTATGCGGTCAATGTTGAGCGGGGTATTTTCGGTATCATTAAGGATGTAAACACCAAGGATGATCCTCTTATATGGAAGTCGTTGACTACTCCCGGTGAAGTGATTTTTTCTAATATACTTGTTAAGAACGGAGTACCGTACTGGCAAGGATCTGACCAGGAGATTCCCGAAGAAGGAGAGAATTATTCAGGGAAATGGTTTAAAGACAAATGTGATGAAAAGGGAAAACCGATTGCGTTTTCGCATTCAAATGCGCGGTATACGATAAAATTAGACACATTGGAAAACTGTGACCCCGAGCTTGAAAATCCTATGGGTGTGCATGTGCAGGGTATCATTTATGGAGGCAGGGACTCAGATACCTGGCCGCCGGTATTCCAAAGTTTTAACTGGAAACACGGGGTAATTACGATCGCATCCTCTCTGGAATCAGAAACAACATCAGCAACTCTGGGGAAAGAAGGGGTGCGTAAATTTAACCTGATGGCCAATCTGGATTTCCTGTCGATCCCCGCGGGTCAATATATTCAAAATCATTTGAATTTTATCCGCACGCTTAAAACACCGCCGGTTATTTTTGGAGTAAATTATTTCCTTAAAGATAAAAAAGGAGCATACTTAAATACCATGCATGATAAGCGTGTCTGGCTTAAGTGGATGGATCTGCGCGTTCATAATGAAGTCGATGCTGTCAAAACACCCATCGGGTTCATCCCTCAGTATAATGAATTAAAACGGTTGTTTTCCCAGGTGCTTAATAAAAATTATTCACGGGCAGAATATAATGAGAATTTTAAGTTCCGGATCCAGGAAAATATTAGTAAAATACAAAGAATTATCGATATATATAAAGAAAAAGTATCAGATGTTCCCGGAGAATTATTTACGACCCTCAACGAACAAAAAAAGCGATTAGAGGAAGCCCGGGCTAAATACGGTGATTATATACTTCCCGATACATTTTAATTTGGTGTCCGTACGGTAACGTGCATCTGGAGAAAAACATCATCTTCTTCCCGTGCCTGCAGTCTTTTTAGCAGGGAATAACAGTATTATCAATTTTTAAGTATATAAATTCCAATTATAAAATGAGGTTGGATCACGATATATTTCTCGCAGCTGTCCAATCTCAATAAATAAAATGTAATGGATGTTGCATGTGGTATGTATATATTCTGGAATGCCGGAATAAGAGCCTCTATACGGGCATAACAACCGATATCAAAAGAAGATTCAAACAGCATCAGAAAGGAAAAGCAGCTGCATATACGAGCTCATTTAAACCAACAAAAATAAGACATGCTGAACAGCATCATTCCCGCTCAGGCGCGCTAAAGCGCGAAGCAGAGATTAAGAAATTATCAAGAAATAAAAAATTAACGCTCATAAAAGAAAAACTAAAGAAAAAAAAATTAGGAGGATAACTTGACGGCACATAAACTGGTTTTGTTACGGCATGGTGAAAGTGTATGGAATAAGGAGAATAGATTTACCGGATGGACAGATGTTGATTTATCTCAAAAAGGGATTAAAGAAGCGCATGATGCGGGCAAACTAATTAAAGAACAAGGTTTTAGTTTTGATGTTGCGTATACCTCGGTCTTAAAACGGGCTGTTCGGACCCTCTGGATCACGCTTGATGAGCTGAATCTTATGTGGATACCGGTGTACCGTTCCTGGCGGTTAAATGAACGTCATTAC
The DNA here is from genome assembly GCA_043811735.1 of bacterium. GTDB lineage: Bacteria > Elusimicrobiota > JBDRMW01 > JBDRMW01 > JBDRMW01 > JBDRMW01. The sequence continues at coordinate 11,773 of JBDRMW010000129.1, read as the reverse complement.
GGCAGTCTGCAGGGACTTAATAAGCTTGAGACCGCCGCAAAATATGGTGATGAACAGGTTCTTATTTGGCGGAGAAGCTATGACATCCCGCCGCAGGCATTAGAAAAGAATGATCCGCGTTATCCGGGAAATGACCCGGCATATAAGGAGCTTGATGAAAAAGATATTCCGGTAACCGAATGTTTGAAAGATACGGCTGCCAGGTTCCTTCCGTATTGGAATGAAACTATTGCACCAACGGTAAAACAAGGAAAAAAAGTTTTAATCGTTGCACATGGCAACAGTTTGCGCGCATTGGTTAAATATTTGGATAATGTATCTGATGAGAATATCGTTAAACTTAATATTCCGACCGGCATTCCTTTGGTATACGAACTGGATGAAAACTTAAAACCCATATCTCATTATTATTTAGGTAATCAAGAAGAAATTGAAAAAGCAATGGCAGAGGTTGCTAACCAGGGAAAAGCAAAAAAGTAAGATCTTATCTTAGGGAAATACTTCAAAAAACGTATAAATAATATTTTATAAGTGAATTAATTCACAATAAATTGTTAGTTTAATCATTGTTAATGGCATATTAAATTGATTAAAAATAATTTATAATATAATCATCATTGACATATTTTTTTATTTTTATTATACTGTGAAAGAATTCACTAATATATTAAGGCAGTTCTATGGGAATATCAAACAATACAATCGAGAGAATTTGCAGGATTTTTGAGTATTTAATTGTATTAGAAAAAAAAGGGATAGATTTTGTCTCATCTCCGGAATTGGCACAGGTGATTGGGACTACCGCTGATACGATACGCAAAGATATGAGCTTGTTAGGGGTGATAGGATTTTCAAGAAAAGGCTATGAGGTCATTACTTTAAAGAATGAGTTAGGCAGCAGACTGCAATTGTCTCAAAAGCGTAAAGCATGTATTGTTGGTTTAGGCAGATTAGGGTCAGCATTGCTTGATTATCAGAAATTTCAGGATGATGGGTTTTCTATTGTTGCAGGATTTGATTGCAGTATAAATAAGATTGAGCGGATTAAGACAACGATCGATGTATTCCCGGTTGATGACTTAGAGCAGGTGGTTAGCACACATGCGATTGAATTAGGGATTATTACCGTGCCGGCTGAATCAGCTCAAGGAATTGCGGATAGATTATGTAAAGCAGGCGTTAAAGGAATTTTAAATTTTTCACCGATAAAACTTATGGTTCCTGAAAAAATTATGTATTTAGGCATGGATTTTACCAGTGCGCTCAGGTTTATTGCGGCACGGTTATCAATACAAAAAACAGCGGTTTAACAAAGGAGGAAGCAATGGCACGAGTCTACAATTTTAGCGCAGGTCCGGCAGTGCTGCCGGAAGCGGTTTTAAAAAAAGCCGGAGAAGAGATTATGGATTTTAACGGGTGCGGCATGTCGGTAATGGAGGTTTCTCATCGGGGAAAAGAGTTTAAAGGGATTATTGAAACCGCTGAAGCAGATTTACGGGAGATTATGAATATCCCGAACAATTACAAAGTATTGTTTTTGCAGGGAGGAGCAAGCCTGCAGTTTGCCATGGTGCCGCTCAATTTAATGAAAAACAAAAAGGCTGATTATGTGCATACCGGGCAATGGACAAAAAAAGCAATAGCAGAAGCAAAGAAATTCGGCACGGTCAAGGTGGTGGCAGGTTCAGATGATAAAAATTTTACCTATATACCAAAGCTTGATCCGAAAACATTCTCGAAAGATGCTGATTATTTTTATATTGCATCAAATAATACGATTTATGGCACCGCATATAAAACCATACCGGATACCGGGAATGTACCGTTGGTGGCTGATATGTCATCAAATATCTTATCTGAGCCGATTGATGTATCGAAATACGGGATAATTTTTGCGGGAGCGCAGAAAAATATAGGCCCTGCTGGAGTGACGATTGTCATTATTCGTGAGGATCTCGCTGGTGGTGCGGCCGATTCTGTGCCGACACTGCTTAATTATAAAATCCATGCTGAAAATGCGTCTTTGTATAATACACCGCCTTCATATTCAATCTATATTGCAGGGTTAGTATTTAAATGGATTAAAGATACGGGAGGGCTTCAAGCACGCAAAGAAATTAATCTTAAAAAAGCCGGTATATTGTATGATTACATTGATTCATCGAGTCTATTTAAAGCCCCGGTTAACAAGGAAGACCGTTCGATTATGAATGTGCCCTTTGTCACCGGGAATGAAGAGCTGGATGCAAAATTTATAAAGGAAGCTGACGGTAAGGGACTTAAAACCCTTAAAGGTCATCGTACGGTCGGCGGTATGCGGGCAAGCATCTATAATGCAATGCCGGTTGAAGGAGTAGAAACATTGGTTGCATTTATGAAAGAGTTTGAAAAGAAAAATAAATAATTTGATAACATTAAGGGGGATGGTATGTACAAAGTACAGAAATTAAACAAAATTTCTTCAGAAGGATTAGCTCTTTTTCCATTGGACATGTATGAGATTGGAACGGAGATCACTCAGCCGGATGCGATAATCCTGCGCAGTTACAAGATGAATGATATGGAGCTGCCTGAATCATTGTTGACGGTGGGAAGAGCCGGTGCAGGAGTGAACAATATTCCTATACAAAAATGCTCTGAGAAAGGCGTGGTGGTCTTTAATACGCCGGGAGCTAATGCCAATGCGGTCAAAGAACTGACCATCGCAGGACTGCTTCTTGCCTCACGTGATATTGTTAAGGGAATTGCATATGCTGAATCACTTAAAGGCAAAGGGGCAGAAGTTACCGGTCTTATTGAAAAGAACAAGAAAAACTATGCTGGAACTGAGATTATGGGCAAAAAAATCGGGATTGTGGGCTTAGGTAAAATCGGCGTTGCTGTTGCTAACAGCGCGCTTGATTTAGGGATGAATGTTGTCGGGTATGATCCGTTTATATCGGTTGAGTCTGCCTGGGGATTATCCCGTGAAGTTCAGCGCGCCGCGGGGCTTGATATGCTGATTGCTGATGCTGATTTTATATCGCTTCATACACCGTTGACGGATGCAACCAAAGGTATTATCAATGCAGAAAAATTCAGCCGCATGAAAAAGGGAGTTCGCATCTTAAACTTTTCCCGAGGGGGGATTGTAAACAATGATGATTTACAGGCAGCGATTAACAATGGTATTGTTGCCCGATATGTGACGGATTTCCCTGATGATGAACTGCTTAATATGGATAATGTGATCGCGATTCCTCATTTAGGGGCATCGACCGCGGAAGCAGAAGACAATTGCTCGGTGATGGTTGTTAAACAGATGCGGGATTTTATTGAGAAGGGCAGGATTAAGAACTCGGTTAACTATCCGGACTGTAAATTAGAGCAGAATTCTAATTTTAGGCTTATGGTCATGAATAAAAATATCCCGAACATGGTCGGACAGGTCTCGACCATTCTTGCTAAAGCCAATATTAATATCGTTGAGATGTTAAATAAGAGTAAAGGTGATTATGCCTGCACGATTATTGATGCATCTGATAAACCTAATGAGGCTACAGTTAATGCATTGGCAGGGATTAAAGGAGTTGTTAAGGTTAGGGTATTAGAATTAAGCTGAGCGATAAAACCATATTGTTATTTTTGACGATGTGTAAGCAAAAAAACTATTTATAGGAGATTTTAAATGAATTTATTGGCTCACTCTAATAATTTAATGAGAATATCAAGCATAGCAGTAATGCTTGTTATTTCATGTGCAGGATGTTCTTCGTATACGGTTGATATTACGGACCCAACCCCGGAACAGCTTGCAGAGTCATTTGTTGCAGCTGTTCAGGAACAAAATCAACATAAACTTGCTCAATTAATACATCCCTTGTGTAAGATGAATCTATCTCCGCTCGAACAAAAATACATAGATTATGTCATCATGAAGGATTTATCACACCACATACCCTTAAATGCGCCTATGAGTATACACGATTTAAAAGGCTGGAAACCTCCGGAACCTAACAATGATCCCCGGTGGCCAATCACACCAACCCATCAAATAGATATTGAGATAAAAACTGAGGAATATTCAAGCATAAGTATTGGGCATTATATCGTGCAGGATAAAGGCAACTGGTTTATTGTTATACCGGTGCCTAATAAAGAAACGTTAGAACTTTATGAGAAAAAAGTTTTTTAGTTGACTTTATCATCTGTAATTGGGATAATATAACTACAATTGATAGGCTGTTTAATCAATCGTAATATTTGTTGTTTATCGGCCGCGAAGTGATTGTCCTTTGCGGTTTTTTTTACTTTAGCAGGTAAAACACTTAATTTTGATCTTGAAATCGTTGAGGTAAAGGTACCAGAGTAAAAAATTGTTTTAATTTAAGTTTTATTTAAAGTATAATATAAAAAAAATCAGGTATAAAAAGGATAGAATAATGGCTTATAAGTTACAACCACTTGTTATCGGTGATTTAGAAATAAAAATTCCTATTATTCAAGGCGGCATGGGTGTTAAAGTATCGACGTCTTCATTAGCCAGTGCGGTCGCAAACTGCGGGGGAGCAGGTGTTATTGCCAGTGTGGCCCTGGGATATGGGACTGAAGAAAATCAGCTGAATTATGTGCGTGTTTCAAACGAAGGATTACGCGATGAACTGCGGATGGCCAGAGAGCGCACCACCGGAGCTATCGGGGTTAATATTTTGTTTGCGCTGACTAATTATGAGGAATTAGCCAAGACCGCAGCTCAAGAAGGTGCTGATTTCATTGTTGCAGGAGCAGGATTACCGCTTAATCTGCCTGAAATAACCAAAGGCTATCCAATTAAACTTATACCGATCGTTTCATCGTCACGCGCTGTAGAGCTCATTTGTAAAACCTGGAAAAGAAGATATAATCGATTGCCTGATGCGGTTGTGGTTGAAGGGCCGTTAGCCGGAGGACATCTGGGTTTTAAGGCCGAAGAATTAAAACCGCCTAAAGAACATATGCTTGAAGAAATAGTTGTTGAGGTAATGAATGCAGTCAATACGTATGGAAAAGAAGCAGGAGTTAATATTCCCGTTATAGCAGCCGGAGGAATATTTGACGGTAAAGATGCAGTTCGTTTCTTTAAGCTGGGAGTGCAGGGTGTACAGATGGCTACCCGATTTGTTGCAACGCATGAATGTTCAGTTGCTGATGAGTTTAAGCAGTTATATATTTCGGCAAAAGAAAGCGATGTGGTGATTATTGACAGTCCGGTAGGTATGCCGGGAAAATCTTTGAAAACGAAGTTTGTGGACAGAATAATGAACGGTGCACGGATTCCTTTTAGCTGTCATTACAAGTGTTTACGCACCTGCGATCCTAAAACCGCACCGTATTGTATTGCCAAAGCATTGGTCAATGCGGTTAAAGGCGATATTGATAATGCGGTTGTCTTTTGCGGCAGTAATGTGCACAAAATAGAAAAGATCGTACATGTAAAAGAATTAATGGATACGATTGTTCAGGAAATGTCTGACGCGTTGCATGAGGATGTCCTGGCTGCTCGGTAATACCAATCCATGTTTAACCCTAAGGTTTAATCGCTCCCTTTTAATCTTTAGAAAAATCCAGCCAAAGCATCTTCTTAACATCCCGGTCTCCTTTAAGAGCTGTTTCAATCAGACGTATGAACGCTGAATTATTGCAATTAAACATAGAAAAAAATATATTATAAGCTTGATATAAAGATACTAGCATAGTATCATAAAAATGATAAGAAGATAAAGATCACAAAAATGTTCTGGTGGACCAGGAGCAGCAATGGGAAGTGAAAACAGTGCAAGTGAAAAAAAATCTCAAGGATTATGGAGACCAATCGCGCTGATAGGTGCAGTTATTGTGGTCCTTATTCTAACAAAAGTATTTGGCTTGGGAGACAAAATCAGTGCGTTAAAAGGATGGATTGATTCTTTGGGAGTATTTGGGCCGGTTGTTTTTACCGCGCTTTATATCGTTGCCGTGGTGGCGGCGCTTCCCGGATCAGTACTGACGGTGGGAGCAGGAGCTCTTTTTGGATCGATTTTAGGTATTATACTGGTCAGTATTGGCTCAACAATCGGTGCCGCATTATCATTTTTAATTGCCCGTTATTTTGCCCGAGAATCAGCTGCAAAGTGGCTGCAAAGGAACGAAAAATTTAAAAAACTTGATCAGATGACCGAAGAACATGGTGCGATTATGGTTGCCATTACACGTTTAGTCCCGGCCTTTCCTTTTAATCTGCTTAATTATGGATTTGGATTAACTAAAGTTCCTTTTTGGACATATGTCTTGTGGTCCTGGATGTGTATGCTGCCTGGGACGGTTCTCTTTGTGGTAGGTGCTGATGCATTTACTCAAGGGATTGAACAGGGAAGAGTGCCCTGGGGATTAGTAGCTGCGGTTGCTGCTGCATTGGCAGTATTAGGTTTTCTGGTAAAAGCAGCTAAGAACAAACTCAAAAACTAACGAGGAACAGTATAAATGAAAAAATTTATAGTAAGTTTCATGATGTTAAGTTTTGTTACCGGATGGCTGCAGGCTGATGCTAAATTTACACAGCTTATTGATGAACTATTTAAAAAGCATGTTGTGGCTGGAACGGTTAATGGTATTCCTTTAAATCTAGTTGATTATAAGGGTATACAGGCTGATTCACGGTATGGTAAGGCGTTGAAAGAACTTGCACAAATAGATGTAGATGCACTTAAAGGAGATGAAGCAAAAGCTTTCTGGATTAATGCATACAATATTCTTGCGATAAAGATGGTGCTGGACCATTATCCGGTAAAAGGCATAAAAGATATTGGGAGCCTCTTTAATCCGGTCTGGGATAAAGAAATTTATACAATAAAAGGTAAGCCGTATACATAAAAAAAAATTGAACATGAAATCCTTCGTAAAATGGGTGATCCGCGTATTCATGCGGCGATTGTCTGCGCATCACTCAGCTGTCCAGATTTACGGATGGAAGCATTTGATGCATCCTGGTTGAGCGAACAGCTGGATGATCAGATAAGAGCATTTATTAATAATAAGGTTAAAGGAACGGCTTTTAAAAAAGACAAAATAGTTATTTCATCTATATTTAAATGGTTTGATAAAGATTTTGAAGTTTCGGGCGGTGTTAAAGAGTTTTTAAAGATATATACAAAAGTATCTGATCGTGCAAAGATAACCAAAGATATGTTAATCGGGTATTTTTCTTATGATTGGAGTTTAAATGATCTCTCAAGGAATAAGAAATAATGGGGGAGTTCAATGGGGAATATGTACAAGTATGATGTTGCTGTTCTAGGCGGTGGTTCAGGAGGTCTCGTGGCGGCAAGTGCATCGGCGCAATTAGGCGCCAAGGTGCTCCTTATTGAGAAAAACAAATTGGGCGGGGATTGTTTGTATCATGGATGTGTACCGAGTAAAACATTGATCGAGTCTTCTCGTGTTGCCTGGCTGATGAGGACTGCGGATACATACGGTTTAAAACCGCACAAACCTGAGTTTGCCCTTGGTAATATTATCAATCGGGTGCAGTCTGTTATAAAAGATATTCAAAAACATGATTCTCCGGAACGTTTTAAGAACTTGGGCTGTGAGCTTGTGTTTGGAAGCCCAAAATTTGTTTCATCACATGAGATTGAAGTTGAGGGTACAATATATTCTGCAAAAACAATTGTTATTGCCACCGGTGGACGGCCGGCAAAAGTTCCTATACCAGGCCTTGAAGAAACAGGTTATTTAACCAATTTAACTGTATTTGATAATACGAAATTCCCAAAGAAATTAATCGTGTTCGGTGCAGGTCCCATTGGGCTTGAGCTATCTCAGGCTTTTTTTAGGTTAGGAGCAGAAGTTGAAGTTTTAGATAAAGCAGATTCTATCTTTATAAAAGAAGACAAAGAAGTGCGGGATTTTATGTATAAACAGCTAACAAAGGAAGGATTAAAATTTCATTTGGGTGTAAATATTAAAGAAGTTCATAAGACAGCTTCAGGTAAACAGGTTATTATTGAGAAAGATGGATTAAAAAAAGCTATTGAAGGGGATGAGATGCTGGTCGGCTTAGGCCGGATCCCTAATATTGAAGGGATGGATTTGGAAAAAGCAGGGGTTGCATTTTCCAGAAGAGGTATTACGGTTGATTCAAAACAAAAAACATCGGTGCCGAATATTTATGCCTGCGGAGATTGTGCGGAAGGCCTGCAGTTTACCCATGCAGCGGGTTATCAGGCAGGTATCATTATTCAAAATGCACTTTTCCCGGTTAAAGCCAATGCAAATTATGATGCGTTTCCCTGGGTTACCTATACGGATCCTGAAATAGCACGTGTGGGCTTAACCGAAACGGAAGCACGGAATAAATTCAATGCCGTAAAAGTATATCGGTTCCCGGTTGGGGATAATGACCGGTTTAAAGCTATGGGAAGAACAGAAGGTTTTGTTAAAGTTGTGACTGATATAAAGGGGTATATACTCGGAGCGCATATGGTTGCGCATGGTGCAGGAGAGTTTTTGCCGCAGCTGGTGATCGCTATGAAGAAAAAAATGAAATTTACTGAGCTTGCTAATTTTGTTGTTTCATATCCAACGGCAGTTGAAGTTATAAGGCAGACGGCGTTATTAGCAAGAAAAGAAGCATTAAAACCCTGGGTAAAAACACTAATAAAAAAAATAGCCGGCTTAAGGGCTTAAGGGGACGTTGCTTACATTTGTAACATTCTAATTTAAATAGGTGACTGTCTCCTATTAACCTATTTATAAAAGATAGGCAAGATCTTTGTACGTATCAACATCATGCCAGAGGGGAAGAAGCCTGAAAGATAGTTTATTCTTTTTGAATTTTTCAATTGTTTTTTCCATTACCCTGTCTGTACTCCAAGGTATCTCAGTGAATATATCAGGATTAAAAAATTTACGATTAAACCCGATAAGATAATAGCCGCCGTCATATGAGGGTCCAACGACAGATTTTTGTCCATTAAGCGTTGTAAATGCGCTTTTAAGAATGCGCGGAGGTATGTCAGGGCTGTCAGAACCTAAAATAATTATGTTGGCATATCCTTGATTAAATCCAAAAATAAATGCATTTTTCATGCGTTCACCCAGATCTCCCCTTGATTGAGGATAATACTGGTATGCTGGTCCCAGCCACTTTTTGAATTTTGATTGTTTGGCAGGAGGATCAAACAGAATGCACACTTCAGACGTGATAGTTTTTGTAAGTGAAAGAATATCTTTGATAAAGTTTTTATATAATGCGGTTGCTTGCGCAGAACCAATGTCTGCTGCCAGGCGTGTCTTTACTTTTCCTTTTTGGGGGTATTTTACAAATAATATAATGCAGTTTTTCTTCATTGGTTAGCAGCATCCTGAAGCAGCAACTTTTACTTTAACATCTTTGTTTGGTTTCGTGTTTGAACAATCTGCAAATATGCCAAAATGTTCTGCAAAACTGCCGGTAACGGTGAAATATTTTTTGAATCTGGTTTGAGAAAGCATGAGTGCCGTATTGCCGCATACCAGTTCAGGTTTGTTTTGATAAAATGTATGACCATCGTCTAACATGAATTTATTTGGAGATTCAGGTATACCGCCATTATAGGTGGCGGTATGGCCGTAATCTTCACAGGTATCTTCAATGCCTTGTAATTTCCATAACCGATAGGTAATTGAGCAGAATTTTATATTACCGATCAGTTTTTTAATTTCTTGGTTTGTTATAGGAATTTCTTTTTGTGATACAATCCGGGGATCAAGAAAACCAACTTTGCGCGCTAAGCGTTCAAAATCTTTTTTATACAGGGCACCTCCCAAACATTCTCCGTACAGCACCGGGTTAGTGCTGACTTGTTCCGGGGATCGTCGGTCAGTATACACATCAGAAAAATAAAATTCACCGCTGTTTTTAAGCACATTGAATATTTGCTGTAAAACTATTTGCTTGTTTTCAACCAAATTGATAACACAGTTAGAGGTTATCACATCAATTGAATTGGGTTTAATATGTTTGGTAATGTTTTCTAAGTAATCAAGAATAAAAGCTACATTCGGTTTTTTTAATCCAAATCTCTTTGATTGCTCAGCCAAATGCTTCTTTGCCACATCCAATTGGTTTTTCGTCATGTCTATGCCGTATACAAAACCATCCTTGCCAGCCAGTTTTGACATAATGTAGCAGTCTCTGCCGGTCCCGCAGCCTGCATCAAGGATTGTTAATCCCTCAAGAGAAAAGGGGATCGGGGATCCGCATCCATAATATTTCATCTGAATCTCATCATGTATAAGAGCAAGTATTTTTTGAATATGAACCGGAGGTGCATCAGCAGTACAGCAGGCGCCGGTTTTTAAGTCCTCTGTTTTAGTGAGCTCTTCCCCATAGTATTGTTTAACCAGGTCTGTTACCTTAGAAGCTGAATCTTTATTTTCCGGTGCGGTTACGCCGTGGCAGCTGCTTCCCATGTTTACGGTGCAGGCAAAACAATGGTCACCGATAGATATTTCAGGATTAAAATGTGAGAAATCAATATCCCAGAATTTAAGCTTTTCATATCCTTTAATCTTAATATCTAATGCAAGATTAAAATCACAGTCATATACATATCCTTGATAATCTATCGTTATCAGTTTTTTGCACATAATGCTGTTTATGGTGCTTGGATTATGTTTTTTCTTTAATAGATTTAAATAGTCGTTATATTTACCTTCCTTGTCCAGCGATGCTTTAAAACGTTTTATAGGGACATTCACAATAGCTGCTAATTTATTAAATGATATGCCGTACTGCTCTTCTAATACCACACGGTATTTCTGTTCAAGTTGGAACTGATCGGGCGGCAGAAAGTCAGCTGAAGGGTTATAGACTAAATCTAGGCAATAGCCATTGTTGCCGAATCCTAAAGTATTGAGCTGTTTGATTACATCTATGCTTGAAGCAAATGTGCCTTTGCCCCGTTGTTTATCAGTTGTATCAGGAAAGATATCAGGTAAAGAAGCAATTACTTTAACATTGTGTTTTTTATACAGATCAATATACCTGGCAAACGTAGGAATTTTAAGAACAGTTAGATTGCTCCGTACGGTAATTTGTTTCTTTTGATTGCTAAGCTGTTCAATGAAATATTTTAGATTGGGATTAAGTTCCGGTGCACCGCCGGTGAATTCCACATCCTTAATAGGGAGTTTAACTAATTTTGATACAATCTTTTGAGCAGTAGCAAAACTCATGTTTTTACTTCCCTTTGGAGATGCATTTATATGGCAATGCGTGCAGGTCTGGTTGCATTTGTTGCCGAGATTTATCTGAATTAAATCCATTCCTATACGAGGGATTTTTTTTTCACTTATCTGTTCTAATGTTTTCATATTTCCTCCTGCTTAATTTTTATAATATTTTTTTTCTAATATATGCGGGTTTATGCCGAATGAATATAATATGCGAATAATGCGGTTTATCACGGTTGTTTTTACATGGCCATGCTTGTCCCATCTCCGTGATGAGGTTATCGCATAATCTGGTAAAATGCTGATCTTCCCATTATTCTTTTTTATCGCTTTCATTAGTTCAATATCTTCCATTAGAGGAATATTTTTATAACCGCCTAACGCAAGAAAATAATCTTTGTGTATAAATATTGCCTGATCCCCGTACGGAATTTTGGTGAGCCGGGACCTTAATGTAGTAATAAATGCAATAAATTTAAGCCACCAGCTTGAGGTGTCAATAGATAGACTAAAGGCACCGGCAGAATCCTTAGTTTCTAATGTGTGAGAAATAACAGAAAAA
>JBDRMW010000128.1:0-5946 GCA_043811735.1 bacterium | reverse complement strand
GCTTACATTTATCATTTCAATCTCTCCGGTAGCAAGGAGACGGACATTCCTGATATCCAGCGCATCGACATGATTAAACCCATCACCGATTTCATCCCAGATAAGTTCTTTCCGGCCTTGATACCCCAGCTTATGCATACGCAGAGCAGACACCAGAACTTCCACCCATATTTTTAACAGGAATTCCTTCTCTTTTTTTGCAGAAATCCGGCCTAAAACTTCCTTAAAATATGATTACTTGACTATAAATAAATTGAAATATATACTGTACATATATAATACTATTAAGCTATTAAGGAGAAATAACATGGATCCTAAAACCGAATTAAACGATGCGGAAGGAAAAGCCAAGCGGTCACTATTATCTATTGTTTTGCTTAATCCAAGCCTTCAGTTTAAATTTATCTCGATTGTTTTCCTGGCAATTATTTTTTTCTGTATTATGATCGGCTTTCAGTTTCACTATGCAGTGGTTAAAAAATTTGCGGTGGACCTTGGCTATACAGAACTGTATAAACCTCTGGTTGACACGAATATCCTGATGGTAAGTTTTTTTCTTATTTATTCGGTTATTATCCTCGTCTTTGCCATTCTTATTTCACATAAATTTGTCGGGCCGATCTACCGGTTTAAAAAATCTCTGCAGATATTCACTGAAGGTGATCTTACCCACCGGGTGGGCTTGAGAAAAGATGATGAGCTCTTTGAGCTCAAAGACAATATTAATGCCATGATAGCTTCCATACATGAAAACATAGTAACAGATAAGCAAAAAATTCAACATATTATCCGCGCCATTGAGTCAATTGAACAGCAGATTGGCAGAACTCAATTAAGTAATGAATTTTCACAAATCAAATCAGACTTACAATCAATAAATATGAAATTTAAGACATAACGTTGTTTTGTATTTATTTTTCAATACAAATTTACATCTTATTTTTTAATTTTCTATTGACAAATCCCATTTCACAAGGTATATCTATAGTATAATAGTATAGTGCTTAGTGCTATAACGATAAATTTGCTGTATACTGCAAACTCTTTAGATTGTTGATTTTTTAATACAATTTAAAAAGGGCAAACCTGGAGAAATCCAGGGACGCAAAGCCACGGGGCTAAACTCAACCGCTCATTAAGGTATGGGAAAGTTAGCCGGGTTGCCGATAATTAAGGTAATCCGGTTTTTTTATTGTATCAAAGATACTGCATCCTTTATGTATGAAAAACATAGTGAAAATACTTAATAAAATAAACGGGATCAGTTTAATAGAGATCATTATATCTATTACTATTATCTCTGTTGCTTTTATTACGGTATCTTCTTTTTTTATTGGAATTACCAAAGGAGTTGTTTCCACAAAATATAAAACGCTTGCAACAACCTATGCTCAGGAACAAATTGAACTGCTTAAATCACTCGATTATGAAAAGTTAAGGATCACCCCGCAGGCTGATTTATCCTATATACCGCCGTCTGAACCGTATAAAGCCAACTTTGATAGAACCTATTATCCAGAAGAAACAACCATTATTAAAAACATGCGGTTTGACCGATTAACACGGGTGCGTAATATGAAGGAACAATTTCAGTTAGGAAAGGCAAAACTTCTTCAAGACCGGGGGGGTGTATTTGAAAAAAGTCTTAAGGAAATTAAGGTAACGGTATTTTGGATGGAGCGTGATACGATAAAATCAGTAACCCTTGTTGATCTTAATGAAAAATTACAAAGGGTGTATTACGGCACCATTGCAGGCGATATCAGTTATACAAGAGAAACTCCTCCCGGCGGATATCCTGCAGAAATTGGTCCTCCAGTTAACCCGGATCCTTATGATGATTGGACAGATTATATATCACCTGCTACATATGCCGCTTCACGGATCTGGCTTTTGGATGATAATACATATGGTGCTGTCCCGGACTCGAATGGTCTTTATTCATTCAAATGTCCGGTTGGGACATATCCTAATGGTCTTAAAGTTACGATGCCCGGATATGAAGATGGTTCGTATAAACCAGTAACGGTAAATAAAACTTTAATAATACAGTACAATTTTACGTTAATTAAAATATCGTCTGCCGCGGTAGAAGGAACCGTGCATATTTTAGATCATGTGGTTATCTCAAAAGTATGTGCTTCATTCAATGATGATGTAACAGCTGAAAAAACTATAGACTATATTGAGCTGTATAATCCTGCTTCTACAGAAGTTGAAATATTTTCTGCTGCCGGCAAACCTCAAATAATTTTAGAGTATGTTGACGATAAAAATATACGTACAGAAATACCTCTTGAACAGCTGGGGCCAGAAAAGAGTATTGCCCCTCACGGATACTATTCAATTGCAAATAGAAAAACTCTGGAAGGCACAATGGTAGATGCAAAAGACATAGATCAGCTTGATAGAATTCAAGAAAAAAAACCCGGCGGCATAATTGTTACTTTTAAAGGCTCCGGTGCTACTGATAGAGTCGGCTGGGGAAATACGGGTAATGGAGCACCCGCACCTTCTGATGCTGTTGAAGGGGATCCCCTAGAGTTGCCGGTAAATGATGGATTAATGATAGATGAAACAATTGAACGAAAAGCTGACTCATCTTCTGCTGCGGTTGATTTAGAATCCGGAGGCGCTGACGAATTTAATGGAAACGGGTATGATTCAAATAATAATGCACGTGATTGGGTATATCATAACCGTGATACTACTCTTCCGCATGATACTTCTACAGGCATTGAAGATCCTATTGCCGGCACACCGGGATTGGGTTGCTGGGTAACCTGCGATGATCCATTTGAGCATACCATTGAAGTTGATGATGAGAATGGTGAGTTTCTATTGGAAGTTGCTGTTGACGCCTGGACAGTTACGGTCTCATGCAACACATTAAGTGACCGGGTATCTGTCGATTCTGAAATAGATATGATTACCTCAGAAGAGTTTTTTCTCACCCCCGATCCCTCTGTATCAGACATTAATGGATATATTAGAGGTACTCTCTTAGATTCGGCAACAACAGATCCGATTCCTAATATACTGGTAACCGCTGAAAATTATTCTAATGTTACTGATGCGAACGGGATTTTTCGTCTTATCGTGCCTCCAAGTATATATACGGTTACGGTAAATCCGGATAATATTAACCCGCATTATATTGAAGAAACAGTTGAAAATATTACGGTAACAGAAGGAAATATAACACCTATTCCGGCTGTTTTACTCCCTGAAGGAGGCAGCGTTGCAGGACGGGTTTTATATGGAGATTCATTTAATCCGTATCAGGATATGACCGTAGAAATATTTGACAGCGCTGATAGTAGTTTCTCAAACCCTCTGGGAAGCGATATCTCTGATATGGACGGGAAATATACCATCAAAAATCTTCCCATAACCGGCAGTTACCGGACCAAGCCTCTGCTTGCTTCATTTGAAACATCAACACCGGATTACTCAGCAATAATAACCATTTCGGAGCCGGGAGTGATTCAACCGAATGATGATTTTAATATAGGATATTCCCTGACAGCAGGTTATGCGGTTATTACCGGCACGGCAACATATTTGAAGGAACCTTTATCTTCCGGTGTTCTCATCATTGCCAGCACATGCCCATTTGTAAGTCCGAATGGATATCCACCGAATATATCAGGATCACATGCAGCACGGGGAAGTATCTCACATGCAGCAACTATCCGTTCTGACGGCACCTATTCATTAGCAGTGTATGGATCTGCAAATAATCCCTATTTTATCTATGCCTGGTATTCGACTATTGATGAGAGTAACCATAAGGTTATCATAAAACATCATTATATTTTTCCCGATGAAATTACCATGCTGCCGGGAGATACAGTTACGTATAATTTAGAAAACTGGCAATAAAAGATAAGAACAATTAAATAGTATGATAAAAATATTTTTGTTTAACTCAAAACATTCACAAAAAGGAATGACTGTTACTGAACTCGTCATTGCCTTTGGACTGCTCTCCCTGGTATTTATAATTGCTTCTCAATTTATCGGCAAAGGATTTTTTTTACAGTATAATACATCTGCGGATAAAATCAGCTTACAACGCCAGGCACGCATCATAAGTTCAACGATTATACGCAATCTTCGCCAGGCACAAAACCAAACCGTAACTATTTATGATGAAGCCGGCCAACCGCCGCGCAGCGCTATTGCCTTTACTACTATAAATAATAAAACGTTTGAATATTATCAGGATGGAAATAAATTAATCCAAATTTTTGAAAGCACCAATAAAAAAACACTTGCTGAAGATTTGCTTTATTTAAATTTTTCATATCCTGATTCCAGAAAACCTTCTATTATTGCATTAACGGTAACTCTCAGGAAACTCCTTCCGACAGGTAAAATGGAAACGTTTCACTTGCAGGAAGATAAAATCGAACTATTAAATTAACATGTAAGGATTTATCCCATGCATATTCATATACTGCGCAATACAAAAGGTTTGACGCTCGCGATGACCGTGGTTATTATGGCATTACTGCTCATCATTACTCCGGTACTATACTTTAATCTCCGCCATGAATCAGAATCCGCTTTTAAAAAAAAGGGATCAGATATCGCTTTCTACCTTGCAGAAGCAGGCATTAAACGCGCGGAATGGAAACTGAATGAATCAATTACGATCTGGAATGATGCGGTTGAAGGCACCATGCCCGCGGGTTATCAGGGAACCACGTTATTTACTGATATTGAAGGCGGTGAGTATAAAATAACCATGACGGCAGGCCCGGCTGCAAACCAGGTAACCGTGATTTCACAGGGGCGGGATGCATCAACCAATGAAACGCGAGCCATCAGATTGATTTTAGGTAAAGTATCTTTACTATATGCGATTGTTAATACAAATAAAGAAATGAAACTTACGAATAACAAAGTAACCGTTCACTGGGGTCCTGTTTATATTACCGATGAAATAAAATTCGAGCCTACTCTATTTTTCCCGCGGAAATTTGCCCGCGGAAAGATTAAGGATAGAGATACGGATCCCAGCGGGGATAATACTGATAATATTGAATTTTGGGCTTTCGATACAACATTACCTGATCCCCCTGACATAGATTTTGCTGCATATATTGCACTGGCAAAAGCAAATACTATTGATGTGGATCCTCCCGGTACCGGAATAATCACTTCAAACGGGAATGAATTAGCTGTAGCTACTCCGCTTGGAAGCGGTTATTTTTCAAACAGTCTTAATCCACAAGGAATCACTATTAGCGGTGATTATACACTGGTAGACCAATCCAAAGTAATCTTTGTTGAAGCTGCTGATAATAAAGCATGTACGTTACAGGATGTGTTTTTGGATATTAAGGCATTGATTTCAACAGGAAAGGTTGTTTTTAGCCCGAACAGCACTGGAATTACATATACCGCTGACATTCCTCCTAATGCAGAAGAAGAATATGGTATTAAGAATATTGCAGATATTACTGAATATCAAAATATGTACCCTGAATCCACCATAGACCAGACAGATATTAATGATGTCAATGCGCAATGGAGCATTTTTGACGGTCAGGCAACCTATGATGTTCCTAACTGCGTATTTCATGGATTTCTCTACGCCGGTCAAAAGATTGAGGGCGGGGGCAGTACAACCCGTTCAATAGTGGGCAGTATATATTGTGACGGGAAGATAGATCCGGCTAATGTTGCTGTGTATTACGATCCCGCTGTTGCTGCAAACATAGAATTGGAAGACGATGGAACTATCCAACAAATCTCCTGGGACGATACAGCTCTCCCCTGGTAATATTCCAGGAATCAAACAACCTGGATTTCAGTTCGGCGAGATTTTACAAAAAATTTACAAAACCTTAATATATTCTTTACACCATACCTTTATACTTATAGTAGAATAGTAGAGAAACTAGTGTATATTTAATAAGCGCCTGCGGGGAATAT
>JBDRMW010000127.1:0-54884 GCA_043811735.1 bacterium | reverse complement strand
ATCTTAACAACTGGCTCAAATTATAGGGAGTATTATAATATCATATGCCATATTAAATCACATGGCTAATTCAAAGTCAACATTTGAATTAGCCAATATTGTAATTAATAATCAATCTTATATCTTGAAACAATATTGGTACATGTAAATTTATATTGATTTATACGTATTATTTTAATTTATACCTATACCCCCCTTTTACTTACATGTATAAACAATTAAGCTTAAGGTAGTTATGAAAACAAAACAGATTATTCGCTGCCTTCTAATCGTCTCATTATGCTGCTCAGCCGTACCTTGTTCATATCCGGATGATTTTTTAAGCAACCACCGCTGGCAGTATTTTATAAGTAAACTTAATTCAAACATTCAACAGTTCTCAGGAAAAGTTGCGATCGTGGTTAAAGATCTCAACAATGATCAAACGTACTCCTTTAATGCTGATAAGCCTTTTGTGAGTGCAAGTTTAATTAAACTGCCCATTATGGTAGCGGTATTTAAGGAGTTTGTTGAGAGCAATATCTCCCTCACCCAAAAATTTAAACTTGAAGATACATACCGCGTGGGCGGATCCGGCATATTAAAATATAAACCCAGCGGATCAGAATATACGATTTATGAACTATCGTATATAATGATTAAAGAAAGCGATAATACGGCCGCGCGCATGTTAACCGAAATAGTCGGATATGAACGGATGAATCAAATATTTAAATCAATCGGTCTTAAAGATACCAATATCTCGCCAAAATCATTTGATCTAACAAACGGGGAAATTGCCGGAGACAGCTACACCACTGCCCGGGATATTTCACTTTTGCTTACCGAAATCTATAATGAAAAAATGTTCCGCAGATATCTCTCCCAGCAGATGCTTGCGATATTAAAACTTCCTTCAAGAAAAAAACGCCTGCGTAAATATCTGCCTGAAAACTTTGAACTGGCTCATAAAACAGGCTTACTCCGCGGCGCATGCCACGATGCCGGTATTGTTTTCTCGCCGCACGGCAACTACCTGATATGCGTGTTAACCAATAATCACGGTAATTACACACAGGCAAAAAATTTCATTTCAGATGTCGGAAAACTAACCTTTGACCAGTTAAAGAAAAGTTAATCTAACCCGCTATACCAATCTTATAAACTATATTTTAATGATTTGTTTTATTACGTCGGTTGGATTATCTGCAGAGAAAACCGCACTGCCCGCCACCACCACATCAGCGCCGGCCAGGGCAACGAGTCTGCCGGTTTCTAGATTTATACCGCCGTCAACTTCAAGCCGTATATCTTTGTTTAAACGATCTATTTCTTTTCTTATTTCTTCTATTTTAAGAATAACTTCAGGCATAAATTTCTGCCCGCTGAAACCCGGTTCGACCGACATCACCAAAACCAAATCTACCTTTTTAAGAAAAGGAATTAATTTTTTTGCAGGTGTTTTTGGTTTAATTGATAGTCCGGCTTTTTTTCCCAGTGATTGAATCTGTTTAATCGTCTTCATGGGATCGTGCAATTCTTCAAGATGCACGGTTATATTATCTGCCCCTGCTTGAGCAAAATCAGGAATATATTTGTCGGGATTCTCAATCATAAGATGGGTATCAAAATAGAGTTTAGTGATTTTCTTAAGCGATTTAACCACCGGAGGCCCAATGGTTATATTCGGAACAAAATGACCATCCATCACATCGATATGAAGCCAGGCAGCACCGGCTGCTTCAACCATATGTATGTCTTCGGCAAGATACGCAAAGTCAGCTGATAATATTGAAGGTGCAATAATCATATTAATCTGCGTTACTCTCTTCGATTAAAATACCATCCAGATACACCTGAATATGAGCGCCGGCCCGGTGATGATAAGGAATCTCAAGTTTTGATCCGGGAAGTTTTTTACCCTTAAAAATCAGGTTTTCCTGGTTTTCATAAACCAGCTTAATTACCACGTTTCTCATGCCTGATCCCTGAGGAAGTGCATACTGCCATACGCGATTTGCCTCGGCAATTGCCGTGCTTACCCCCACCACAAAAAAGAGATTCTGTTTATCTCCTAGAATCGTATCAGGTTGAGGGATTTGCCTGATAACCTCATCTTTGGGAACTGCTGAATAGGGATCTGAGATTATTTTATCAAGAGGAATTTTTTTATCTGATGCCCAGAGTTTTACTTCATCAATCTTTTTACCGATAAAATCAGGCATTAAAATAATATCATCCGGCGGTTCGCCTGAGGAGATGACCACGTGTATCAATGTATGCCGTTCAACCACACTGCCGGGAGCAGGATCCTGATCAACCACATTTCCTTTTGAAGCAGAAAGAGAAAATCGTTCAGATACTTCGCCTAATGCAAGATTTGACTGGCGCAAGTCGATTTCAGCAAGCCGTAACGGCATGTTGATTAAATCATGCACAAAAACTTTTTCGCCTCCCTTGCTTAAGACCACACGGACCGTCTTGCCTTCCCGAACCAGGGTACCGGGAACCGGGGTCTGCCGTAAAATTGATCCTTCTGGAAGCGCCTGATTAAACTCTTCATCTTCTTTTATCAAAGCGATCTGCAGGATCCCCAGCCGGTCTAACGCAAACATAAGTGATTTACCTTTAAGATCCGGAACCTGAACTACCGCACGATGATGAATAAAAACACCTATAATCCAATTACCGCATATATACGAAAGTATTAGAAAAATTAGACCCACAATAACCCATTCATACCAGTGCACAGCCGGCTTTTTTTTCAGCATATGACTCTTTAGCAGCGGCGATGTGCGCGGGGATTGACCGGGTTTACTCTGCACAGCCTGCGTTGGTTGAGATTGATTCGGTTGCGGTTGATTTGGTTTAGGCTGATTATTGTTGATATCCATTTTAATTTAAAACCTTATCAGGTATTATATATTTTTAAACAGCTTTACTGCACTTTCAATGGCAGCAATATCTACTTTAGTGTTTTTACAGGGGCCTTCCGGCCGGGAATTTGCAATTGCAATAATCGGTATTTTTGAAACACCTTTTAATCCTTCGATGAGTTCCCGCTCACACGCAACAGCTATGACGCCATGCGGTTTTAAATCCCTGATCAAGCTTTTCGCCAGTCCGCCGCCGGTTGCGACCGCGGTAACCAGCCGGTAATCTTTGTTTATTTTTACCAGTTTTGCAATATCGCATTTACCGCAGGACTTACATGCATTTATATCAGAAACCACCGATTGTTTGCACGCAAAATGCTGCAGACACCGCGGCAGTAAAACCAAAATGTTTTCTTTTTTCTTCTTCTCGTGAACCAGCTTGATAAGATGATTATTAACACCGATAAAAGAGCTGATCATACGATCAGGCACGATACCAAGCAGTATCCCGAGTTTCATGACTAACGGCATTAAATATTCAACCCGCCTGGCTGCGTGGTAATAGCGGATTAAATTTGTATTCGTCTTTATAGAGAGCGCCATCAGCGAAATATCCAGAAGGAGAATAAGACTTATACCGCTTAATATAATTTTTAACATGCCGGGAAGAACCTGATGTATTCGTTCTAAGCCCGGCTCTAACACGTACCACATCATGGCCATCACGCATGCAATAACCGCCACACTGGCATACGCAAAAATAAAAAAAAGCAGTTTCCGCTCGTTATAGTGCTCGGATATCTTATGGATATTTTTTTCATTCTGCCAAATGGATCCAAGGAACTTGCCGTCAATTTTGCCCTGCATAATTACGTTTGTGCCTTTCTGATCCCTGTTATTTGTGCAGCCGTTCGGTTATTCGAATAATAGCTTTTTTTGCTGAACTTACCACAAATTCAACTTCCCGTTTATTCACTATATGTTTTCGTAAAGCCTGTAAGGAACGTTCACCGCCGATTTTACCTAACGCTTCCGCCGCAGCCCACCTTACTTTAAGATCTTTATCCTGCAAGACGGGAATAATCGCTTCTTCAACATCAGGATTATTAGATTCCCCTAAGAACTGAACCGCTTTTTCCCTGAGCTGATTATCATCATTGGTTAATGCCTGTTCAAGGCCGCGCCGTGCATCAGCATTTTCCTTAAACTCGCCGAATGCAAATACAACCATCATCCGCACATTGGTATACGGATCATCAAGCAGGGGTAAAATCAAATCAATCGATTCTTCCTTGGCGATCCACCGTAATGCTATTACCGCCTGCTCACGAACCTCGGCAGAGGGATCAGTTAATGCATGCTCAACAATATCCTTGCTGGTCAGATCACCTATTCTGCCGATAAGCTCAACCGTGCGTGCCCGTGTTTTACTGCTGGGGGACTCCAGTGATTTCAATAAACGGGTAATTATTTTTTTTCCTCTGTTTTCAAGCGCTTCCATGACTTCATATTGAATATCAGGATACGGATCAGTCAGCAGGCTCACCAGCGGATCGACCACCCGCGGATCATCAATACGGCCTAATGCGCGTACGGCATTAATACGCACCGAAGTATCCTCTGAACTCAGCGCCTCAATAAGATAGGGGATCGAATGTTTTCCCTGCCTGACCATATATGCAACCGCACGCTGCTGGACAGCTTCATTGTTTATCTTAAACATTTCAATTTGTTTTTCCAGACTGTGCGTTATGCGGTATTTATAATACATTCCGCCGATAATAAAGAGCAGAATAAGAAAAAATATAAATTTTAGAAGTCCTTTGTTCATAATGATCCTAAGCGATCGCCTGCTTTAAGTTTTCTTCCCTGAAGAAAATCCCAGGCAGACATTTCTTTTTTCCCTTCGGGGATAACCCTCAAAATTAAGACGCCTGCGCCAGAGCATTGTACAATAAATCCCTGATCTTTTACAAGACCTGTAACCGTCCCCGGAGCCTGTGTAAGCCTTTCATGGTCATGCGTGTTCCTCGCTTGAGCTTGAGTAATTTTTAACCGTTTCCCGCTGCCAAGCGTGGTAAATGCATAGGGCCATCCGATCAATGCTTTTATTTTACCGATGATTGTCCGGGGATCGTCTTCCCAATTAATTCTGCCGTCTTCTTTTTTAATCAACGGAGCATATGATACCGGCCCTGATTGAGAAATTCCCTTCAATGAATTGTTTTTTAACTGCATCAGGGTTTCAACTAACACGCCTTTCCCTGCAGGGATAAGTTTATTCATTAAAGATTCTGCATCATCGTCCTGGTCTACAGCAACGTTGTGCTGAACATATATGGGCCCGGTATCGATCTCTTTTCTTAAACTAAATGAGGTAACACCGGTTTCCAAGCAATTATGCATGATCGCATGCTGTACCGGTGCAGGGCCGCGAAATTGAGGAAGAAGAGAAAAATGAATATTAATGCAGCCATGTTTTGGTATTGAAATAATCTTTTCCGGAATAATCTTACCATACGCAACGACTACGCCGAGGTCGCATTTAAGCGCC
Organism: bacterium; assembly: GCA_043811735.1. Classification (GTDB taxonomy): domain Bacteria; phylum Elusimicrobiota; class JBDRMW01; order JBDRMW01; family JBDRMW01; genus JBDRMW01. The sequence goes on along the minus strand of JBDRMW010000127.1, from coordinate 49,475 downwards.
GTCAACCAATTACCGAAATCAAGATCGGATAAATTACGCGGTTTCTTTAAGTTAACCGCACCTGCAGCAACTTCAGCAACCGGGGTCTGGGTAATCTTACGGCCCCTGCCTGAGGGTTTATCCGGACGGGTCACCACACCCACGACCTGTTCATGCTCTATAAGGTACGATAAAAAAGGCACGGCAGCAGCAGGCGATCCAAAAAATACAATACGCAGTTTTTTCGTCATACGTTAGTAAAATCTTACTTTTTCCAAAGACCGGCTTTTTTTAATTTTTTCACCAGCCTTTTGATCTTCAACTTTTGAATTATGCTCACCCGGTCAACAATCAGTCTGCCGGACAAATGATCGATCTCATGCTGCAAAGCGCGCGCCAGGAGATCTTCGCCGATTATTTCAACCGGCAATCCTTTCTCATTAATACCGCTCACCTTTACCCATTTCCATCGGCGGATTTTAGTTGAAATTCCGGGAAAGGATAGACATCCTTCTTCTTCAAATATTTTTCCCTTTTTTTCCTGTATAACTCCGTTAATCAGGACCAGGGGATCATGTTTACCCTGCGGCATAATATCAATAACACAGAGATTTAAAGGAACTCCTACCTGATTAGCTGCTAAACCGATGCCCGGCGACATATACATGGTTTCAAACATATCTGTAATAAGTTTAAGAACAGCGTCATCTATGTGTTTTACCGGTTTCACCTTTTTTTGTAAGATCGGATCACCATAGGTTACAATCTGTAATAAGCTCATAATAATATAATTATACTTTTTATTGGGCACCCGGCACAACAATCTTTGCTTTCAACTGCTGTATAAGTCTGATTGTCTCTTTTTTTTCCCGGGGGTCCGTACATAATGCTGCATATCGTTCATATGCTGAGATCGCACGTACATAATCTCCTTTTCGCTGATATGCAAGCCCCAAATTATAATACGGCAGAGAATATGATGGCATTATGGAAATCGCCTTAACAAACTGTTCAACTGCAGTATCCTGGTTTTTTTGTGATAACGATATAAGCCCTAATTCGTTCAATGCATAGGCGCCGTTTTTTCCCTCTTGCGGGATCCGTTCAAATGCCTTAACCGCACGTGCAATCTCGCCTTTTTTCCTCAAAACTAGCCCTAAATGATACCAGCCTTCCATATCAGATTTTTTAAGATTAATAACCGCATTAAAATATTTTTCTGCTTGGGTCAAATTCCCCTGCTTAAACTCTAATGCTCCCAAATTATTCCATCCTTCTTTAAACATTGGGTCCAGCGCAACCGCATTCCAATAATGAGTACGGGCTTCGTCGGCATTGCCCTGTTCCAAGAGTGCAACCGCCAGATTATTATGCGCAGATGTATAATACGAGAAAATCTGCCGTGAAAAAAATGCATCCGGATCATATATGCCTGCAAACTGCCTTAACGGGCAGATAGCCAGCAGATATTGTGCACGCAGAAGATTTGTATTGCCTTGCGTGTTGTCCGATAACCGGTAGACTAACCCCTGCGGGATCGTCTTATATATTTCCGGAAATTTAAACGGCAGATCACCGTATAAACTCAGTGATCCGATATTTTTCTTAAAGAACGCATCAAGCATCTCATGTGCATTGTCCTGACTGCCGTCAGGCATAATTTCAGGATACAATTTTTGTAACCGGTGATATCCCCACAAAGTCCTAAAATATACAAAGGTGCGTATATCATTTCGATATTCATGCACTGTTTTTAAATATTCAGTTATAAAAGTGGTGGGATCATCTGAGTTATAAAGAATTGATCCCGGCTCCATTGATCTTAAGATATTTTTACCAAAATCATATGACAAGAAATTATCTCTATTGTTCATCCCCCTTCCCCTGCTTCCACTGACCCCTGAAACAATAAGCAGCACCGCGATACTTCCTGAAATCCATTTCGTATGCGAAATCCTCAAATCAGCAATCCAGTTGAGGCCCAATCCAATGCATAATGCCCATATTAATCCGGGCATAAGCAGATTAGGCTCCAAAATTGGCAGCGATGTGTTATGTTCAATAGGAAGATTTGCAAGTAAAATAAAAAAAGGGCCGCTTATCACAAACAACAACAGATACACTGAAATATATTTTCTTTTATATGCATAGCCGAATCCAGCCAATCCCGCAATGAAGCCCGGCCATCCGAACTGAGTTCTTAAAACACGCCCAAAAAAAACTATTTGTTTTATTATGCCCGTAAAAGACCAGGCCAAAACACTTTTCTTCAGGATGAAGTTTTAAGAGCCCGTAATCTGAGCGCGAAACCATCCGCCAGAAATTCCGTAAGCTTTCGGGATTTCCCCAATCCAGGAGCGGTTCAGTCAAAGACCTGATCGGCAAAAACAGATGAATACAAATTCCCGCAAAGAAAAATCCAAGCGAAACAAGCATAAGCTTTAATATATGTTTAAATTGCCGGCCTCTAAAAAACTTATACCACATGAGTAACGCATATCCGGGAAAGAAAAACATAAGGGTCTGGTGATTTGCAACTCCCACTCCGCACATAAGCGCAGTTAAAGAAACACAGCGGCTCGCCTTGTTGTCTTTTACCAGCCATAATAAAATGAATGCAGCGATGCAGAGATTAAACGAATACATCTCACTTACTTGTGAAAGCCGCCACAGAGAGGGAATCATGGCAAAACATCCGGCGCCGGTCAATGAAGGAAGAATCCGTGCATAATGACGAAGAATAAGATAGAGAAAGCTGACTGACCAGGCTCCGCATATAACCGAAAAAAAATTGATTCTATACGCCATATTGCCCCAGGGTAGAGCCCAGGCGATTATTTTGCCGCACAAGATATAGAGAACATATCCGGGAGGATGAGGGATGCCGAGCGAATATGCGGCAACCACCAGATCTCCGCTGTCACGATAGGGAGCAACCATCCCATACCCGGAAACCGCATACATGCCGCAAAAGAACAAAAAAAGAAAAAGACTGATGAAGTAATCTTCTGTACGAAAAGTTTTCATAACAACGATACCGGATCGATTTCTGAACTTACCTGAATACCTTTTTTAACCTTTAATGCGTGTAGATTGTCATATATTGATTTAACATTCAAATTCGGTGCTTTTAAAATCAACTGCCATCTGAATTTCCTGTGCAGTTTCTGGCGGATGGCTGGAGCTGGTCCCAGTATATCAGTATCACTGTTTTTATATGTTTGTAATGCCATACTGCACCGCTCACACTCAGAACGCACCATTGATTCATTATATCCTCTAAAGGTAATGCACATCAAGCGTTTAAACGGCGGGTATCCCAGACTGCGGCGGTACTCAATCTCCTGATCGTAGAACTCTTTAAAATCATGTTTTGAAGATGATTTAAGCGCATAATGATTCGGATAAAATGTCTGCACAATTACTTCGCCGCCCAAACTGCTTCGGCCCGAACGGCCTGCCACCTGAGTCAGCAGTTGAAATGTTCGTTCAGCAGAACGAAAATCAGGCATATGGATCGCAATATCAGCATCAATAACACCCACCAAGGTTACCCGCGGAAAATCAAATCCTTTTGCCACAATCTGGGTGCCGAGCAGAATATCAATATCTTCATTAGAAAAATCCTGGTACACATCCTCATAATAGTTTTGTTTGGATGCGGTATCTCTATCAAGCCGGGTTACGCGTGCTTTGGGGAAAAGCCGTTTAATTTCACTTTCAACCTTTTGGGTCCCCACACCGGCAAGTTTAAGATTTTTATTTTTACATGCGGGGCATTCTTGAGGAAGCGGTATGCTTTTGCCGCAATAATGACAGATCAATCGTTCTCTATATGCTGAATAATCGGGCCGGAGCAGTAATGTATGCGCATACGAATGTTTTTTTTCAATTTTGTTATTTCCCGGATTCTGGCTGCTCCCTTCACGGTGATATACCAAACTTACCGAACAATCACTGCAGCTGCTCATCCATCCGCAGCTGCCGCAGGAAAAAAACGGCGCATAACCCCGCCGGTTGATAAAAAGAATAATCTGTTCTCTGCGTGCGATCCTCTGTCTGATTGCGTTTTTTAGCTGTTCCGAAAATATTTCAGGCAGTCTCCCGAATTGCTTATGCCCCAGATCAATTATATGTACGTGCGGCATGGGTTTTTTATCTATGCGCTCATGTATTGAAAAAAGGCTGTAATTTCCCCGCAATGCTTCAGTATACGTCTCGATCGAAGGAGTGGCGCTCCCTAAGATAAGTACTGCATTATGTGTTTCAGCACGTTTACGGGCAATGGCCCGAGCATGATAATACGGTTTTTTATCCTGTTTGTAGGAATCATCGTGTTCTTCATCAATAATAATTACTCCCAGGTTATTAAACGGCATAAAAACGGCTGACCGCGCACCCAGCACGATCTGGATATTACCGTGGTGCACCGCATGCCAGGTCGATAATCTTTTCCCCGAAGACATGCGGCTGTGCCAAACTGCTACGGTATCTCCAAACCGTTCCGACAGCCGTTTAATAAATAACGGCGTCATTGATATTTCAGGCACCAAATACAATGCCTGCCTTCCCCGAGACAATGTTTCGGCAATGGCACGAAGATATATCTCAGTCTTTCCTGACCCGGTAACCCCGTGAATCAATATATTACGTGATATTTTTCGGCGTAAGCTTTCTGTTATTGATTCAGTGATTGTGCGCTGCTCACGCGTTAAGACAAACTCATGATTGCTTATGCGTTTATTACGGGATAAATCTCTTTTTTTTAAGGGCTTAGGCTCTTTTTTTAACGTTAAACCCGGTGCTAAGATGCCCGCTAATACTTCTCCCTGGCTTGAGCCATACTCATCTGCGATCCAGCAGGATAAATCCAGGAGTTCCTGTGTAATGAGCGGTTTACTATCGAGACAGTGAATAATATCTTTTAATGAATTCTCATGCGGTATATCATGAGCTTCATTGATCCCTACCACATATCCGGTTAAGGTTTGTCTGCCAAAAGGAAGTTTTACGCGCAGGCCGGATGTAACCGTATCACTTAAATGCGCCGGCACCTGGTACATAAATTTTTTATTTAAAGGAATATTAAATACAATAGAAGCTGTTATCACTGTATTATGCGGTGCACACATCTCGAATTTTTTTTAAATCTTCCCAGGCCTCTTTTTTCAATGAAGGGGTCCGCAATAACGCTGAAGGATGATAGGTAGGAATAAGAAGAATACCGTTATATATAAATTCTTTTCCGCGCAGTTTCGTGATACCTTCAGTTGTATTAAGGAGTGTCTTAGCCGCACTTCCTCCTAATGCGCATATAACTTTAGGTTTAATAATCTCCATTTGTTTTTCTAAATATGATATACACCCGGCGATTTCCGCTGCATCAGGAGGACGGTCATTCCCCCTTTTTTCAGGTTGTGACGGATCTTTCATCGGATGACATTTAACAATATTTGCAATATATACGGTTTCTCTGCTCATCTGTATCGCATTAATCATCTTATCAAGCAGTTTACCTGCAGCACCGACAAACGGCTCTCCTTGGCGGTCTTCCTCATACCCCGGCCCTTCACCAACAAACATGAGCTGTGCGTTAGGATTACCCGCCCCAAAAACAAATTTTATCCGCGTTTTTCCTAACGGGCATTTCTGACAATTTTCAATCTCCTGTTTAAACGCATGCAGCCGCATTCCTCGGTCCGTAATAACTATTTCATCCTCACCAAAGATTATTTCTTGATTTAAATATGTTTTTAATGCTGTTTTCCGCGAGATTTTATCCATAATTGATATGCTGAATATACAATTTCTTTAACTAATATACTATATAACATTCATCTAAGTCTACACAAAAGGAAAACCTAAAAAATACTGGCACATGACCATCAGAATTGATACAATAATTAACACGGTAATTGTTTTTTTCTGAAATCGCACCTGTAAACGTTCAAGTATCTCAACCACAAATGAATGCCGGTACGCAGCAGGTTCATGCCACCGATATCCTCTGATGCACTGCATTAAAATCGTGATCGGACAAATCAGGTCGAAACTGCCCGTTACCGGGTACATCAAAATACCGCTGACTATTTCAATTGAAACTAATGTAACAATATAAAAAAAGTGAACCGTGACCCGATCAGCCCAAATCGCGGCAGGCACAAAAAAGGGGATTATCCAAAAGAGAAAAACCAGCAGATGCAGATAAAAAACAATTTCACCGCATATAAACCGTGTGTTGGAATGGGTATTATCCATATCAAATTATCCTTTGCCAAACAGTTTTTTTTAAGAGATTTCCTTTTAAGATTTCTCTACTGCCGGCTGATACAATAGTATACTTAAAAGAACAACCTTTTTGAAGTGATTTGACTTTATCGCAGGTAAAAGGCTATCATACATAACACAGAATTTCCATATATTCACAGGGGGGTTTCAATATGAAAAAAATATGCACATGCCTCGTTATGGCTGTCATAAGTTTGTATGCGGGCAGGCTCAATGCTGACCCATTAGAATCATTAACCGGCAAAATGGCTAAAAAAATTAAAGATTATCCAAACAAAAAAATTGCGGTATTAAGTTTTCCCTATCATAACGGTTACATAAGCAGCGGCTCAACCCTGGTTCAGGAACGGTTTACGACCTTTTTTGCCGCGCATGAAGATATTGAAGTGATCGAGCGGAACCTGCTTAATAAAATTCTTGAAGAATTGAAACTTGAGCAGACCGGCGTAATCGACACCGGTACAACCAAAGAGCTCGGGAAATTACTGGGCGTAAGCGCCGTAGTAACCGGCACTTTGAATGATTTAAAGAAAGACAAAACAGAAGTCAATGCGCGTATTATTGATACCCAATCAGGCAAGATTCTTGCCGCCGGCAGAAAAAAAATAAATAGAACGTGGACTGACTTCCCTGTTCTTCCTGCCGGCACGGTGATGCCGCCGGACAAACCTGCTGATCCGGATCCTAACAACTATCTTGGGGAGGCTTTGGTTCAACTTGCCATTCTATTGGATACCTCAAGCAGTATGAATGGATTAATCCTGCAGGCAAAAACACAGCTCTGGAAAATCGTTAATGAGCTGGCATCTTCAGAAAAAGACGGTGAAAATCCGACTATTCAGGTCGCCTTATATGAATACGGCAACAGCGGGCTGGCTCAAAGCGAAAACTATATCCGCCGGATCCTTGGTTTTACAACCAATCTGGATACAATCTCTGAAAGTCTTTTTGCACTCACCACCAACGGAGGCCAGGAATACTGCGGAGCTGTTATCAGTGATGCGGCCGGCTCACTTCAATGGGATACACATACAGATGTGTACAAAGCCGTATTTATCGCCGGCAATGAACAGTTTACTCAAGGACCGATTGATTTTAGAAAAGCGGTACAGGAAGCGGTTAACAAAGGAATATATATTAATACCATCTACTGCGGACAAAAACAACGGGGCATAGCAGAACAATGGCACGCAGGCGCTGAAGCAGGTAATGGAGAGTATTTGAATATTGACCAGGATGTAAAGATTGTATCTATTCCCGCTCCGCAGGATACAAAAATTGAGCAGTTAGGAAAAGAGTATAATAAAACATATATACCATACGGCAGTGAAGGTAAAAAAGAATCAAGCTTAAGAAAACAGCAGGATAAAAAAGCAGAAGCTCATTCTGCTGCAGGAGCATCTGTCGAACGATCTTTATTTAAAGCAACGAAACAGTACAGTAAATCCTCCCCGGGTGACCTGGTCAATGAAATAGTTGACGGGCGATTAGATGCTGATGAGATTGAATTAGAAAAATTGCCTGCGGAGCTTAAATCCAAAAGCCAGGAAGAGCTTAAAACCTATATAGCTGCTCAGCAAAAAGAACGAGAAAGAATTCAATATGAGATAAAACAATTAAAAACTGAACGGGACAAATATATCGCAGATAAAAGGAAAGAACAGGCTGAAGGAGGAACCCAAACCTTAGATTCAGCAATTCTAAACGCAGTCCGCACCCAAGCAACCCAAAAGAACTTCAGATTTAAATAGGGGATAAATAATAAATAGGGGACAGTCACCTATTTATCTAGCTTTGAGATTTTTTTTATCCGCCGTGCATGACGGCCGCCTAAAAACTTTGTTTTAAACCAGACGTGTATTATCTTTTTTACATTTTCTTTATTATACGGCCTGCCGGCAAGTACCAGCACATTGGCATCATTATGTGCACGGCTTAAACGCGCAGCCCGTGCATTATGAACTAATGCCCCGCGGATGCCGGGTATTTTATTTACCGAGATTGATGCGCCAATCCCGGATCCGCAGATTGCAATACCTCGAATATTTTTTGATTTGCCAACCTCCACCCCGACTTTTTCAGCATAATCCGGATAATCAACACTCTCTTCAGAACAGGTACCGACATCATAAATTTTATACTTCTTTTTTGACAATAGATCTTTAATATATTCTTTCAGTTTATATCCCGCATGATCCGACCCAATCACAATTCCCTTACACTGCATAAAAACTCCTTAAAATTTATTACAAAAAAATTCGCAAAGCATATATATGCTTTGCGAATTTATCTTACATATTGATTAACCTTAAGTCAATTATTTAAAAAAATACTTGTTTTTAAATAAACGTTCCTTTTTAGCTACTGTGCTTCGTCAATTGCTCTCACTGAATCTTGACCAGCAACTTCTTTTTGAGCAGCAACTTGAAATGGAGCCAATAATTTCATATCAAGATTCTCATGGCCCATAAAATAGCAACCATTCTTGTTGAATCCTGTATCTAGTATGCGTCGCATCGCTATACTGATAAACCGCTTAACACTTTCCGGCACTTCATCAAACGGATCTTTTTTATAGATACCTTTTTCAATAAATCTCGGCAAAAACCGCTGGGCATCCTTATAGGTCAATGCAAGGACAAATTCAGTCAAGCCATGCGTATCAAAAACAATTGAATCAGCCAGTGGAGCGATATTACCTGCATCAAGTGCCGCACGCGGTGTTTCAATAATAGCATCGATATAATAATCCCCTCTGCGGATAAGATTATTACGTCCTGCTATTTCCTCAATCATCTGAACAATTATCTGAAACTCTTTATGATCAACAATAAAGGGGACCATGATAGCAGCAGATTTGCTTGCTGGTTTTTGTATCATCGCCTGGCATATTGCTTCAATCTGAACCTGGTATAACGCAGGGGAAAGAGTTAATGTCTGACGTACTCCCAAAGTACCCAAATCCGGATTCGATTCATGGAGCTTTTCTATTATTTCCTTTATTTTATCCTGTGATATCTTAAAAGCTCTAGCTAATGTCCTGATCTCTGAAGGTTGTATATCAGCAAAAATCAAGTTAAAATCCGTGAGAAAAAGTCTGAGATTTGGTTCCGGCATTAAATTTGTTAAGATTTTAGTATATTGCAGGATTAATTTATTTAATAATGCACTATAAATATCATCATGTCTAAATTTAATGAATTGCGCAATAATAAGTTTTCTGGTTAAATCCAATGTGTTTGCCGCAGGATCATTATTAATCATGGCTCCATCCAAAGGAACGTAAGATAAATAGTTCAAAAAAACATCTGACAATGGTTCAATCGCAGCAAGATTATATGGTTCGTGAGATTCTCTGTTTGCCCGCCGGTCAGATATCATCTTTTGTGCTGACGCAAGTTTCGCCGTAAGTACACGGAACGCACTGCATGAAGTATAATTAAGACCTGCGGGTATGATCGTCTCGCTTATTGAAGCCGGATCACCGCCCTGTTCTCCGCATAATCCTACTTCAAGTTTGCTGTTAGCACCTTTACCGAGCGCCGTGCCAATCCTGACTAACTCACCAACATGTTTATCAATAGTCACAAAAGGATCAACCTCAAGAATTTCTTTGTCTAAATACGCTGGAATAACTAAATTCCCCGCATCATCCCGGCTGAATCCAAACGTAAACTGGGTTTCATCATTGGTGCCATAACTCATAAAATCAGCATGTTTGGCAATCTGATCAGCCATAACAGCTGCTGAAGGTGTTTCAATCATTGTTCCAATGAGATAATCATTATGTCTGATAAGCCCAAGCTTTTTTGCAATATTAATAACCATTTTTTCAAAAAAAGCAAGTTCTTCAGCTACACCAATAAGAGGAATCTCTATTTCAACAGGCGCTGCTTCAATTTCTTCTGCACGTGTTTCTTTATACGCATTAAGTATCGCTTTTATCTGCATTTCAGCTATCTCAGGATACAGCATTAAAAGCCGGTCACCTCGTAAACCCGCCATAGGATTTTTTTCTTTTTGTGCTTCAATCATTTCAATAACTTTTGCCTGCTTAATACCAAGGTCTTTGGCAAGTTCCCTGATCTCTCCTTTCCCTTCATCGGTTTCAGGATTTGGCAGAAACTCATGAAGCGGCGGATCTAACAGCCTGACTGTTATTGGTTTACCAGCAAGAATCTTCATTATTTGTTTAAAATCATTTTTCTGAAATGCTGAAAGCTGATCAAGAATTGATGGATCCAGGTTTTCGCTTAAAATCATTTTTCTGAATTTTTTGAGCCGATTTTCTCCCATCTCAGCATCTTTAAAGAACATATGCTCAGTCCGTGCCAGACCGATCCCGTCAGCTTCAAACCATTTAATCGCCGCGGTTACATCAGCTGGGGTTTCAGCATTAGCACGAACTCCTGATCTAAACCGATCAACCCAGTAAAAAAATGTCCGAAACCGGTAAAAAAGTTTTCGTTCATCCTCATTTAACTGCGTTTCATCTTTATATCCTTGCAGAATAATTGAATCCTTGGTCTTAATTTCACCAGCAAAAATTTCACCGGTATATCCATCAATAGAGATAACCTCACCCCGCTTAATCTGCCGGTCACCGACCATAAAATATCCTTCTTCTTCATGAATCTCAATATCAGATGCACCCACAACCGCTGTTTTACCCATCCCGCGTGCAACAACCGCTGCATGGGATGTTTTACCACCCGTAGCGGTGAGGACCCCCTGGGATAGGATCATTCCTGAAATATCTCCTGCTGCTGTTTCCTGCCTCAATAATATAACTTGTGCATCCTTGTTTTCTTTAATCGCATCCTCAACTTCAGTTGTACTAAACACAACTTTCCCGACCGCTGCACCCGGAGATGCATTTAATCCTTTTGCTAAATATCTATTTTCAGCTTTTGCTTGAGCCTTAGCTTCTGCATCAAACACCGGGAAAAGAAACTCAGCAACCTGGTCTGGTTCCATCCGCATAACCGCTTCTTCTTCATCAATTTTTCTACGTAAGGCTCTATTCTTACTTGCATCCCCATCAACTGAGGTATCATCATATAAATCCATTAAAATATTTAACGCAGCCACTCCCGTACGTTTACCGACCCGTACCTGCAGCATTTTTAAGACACCTTTTTCAACGGTAAACTCAAGATCAAGCATATCATTATAATGGTTTTCTAATCTTTCAACGTATTCCATTAAAAGAGCATATGCATCTGAATTCTGTTCTTCTAAACTTACAATCTCATCTTCTCTTCCACGATAGTCAGGATGATCCTCGATAAACTTCTTCTTCCCCGCAATATTAACCGGCACCGGGGTACGTACTCCTGCAACAATATCTTCCCCCTGCGCATTGGCCATATATTCACCATAAAACACATTTTCTCCTGTTGACGGATCCCGGGTAAAAGCAACACCGGTCCCACAATCATCGCCCATATTACCGAATACCATTTCATGTACAGTAGCAGCTGACAATACATCAGCCGGGATATTGTTCTGTTTGCGGTATGCTTTCGCACTTTCATTATTGCTTGATTCAAACACAGCGATTATTGCAGCAAGAATCTGTTCAAAGGGATCCTGGGGAAAAAGTTTTGCCTTCTCAGTAATATATTTTTTGAATGAATCTACCGCCTCTCTTAAATCATTAACCGTTAAATCAAGATCAACAACTTTTACAACCTTTAAAACTGCTTTTCTTCTCTTCTTTATTGCATTAAATATCTCATCAAACCCTTCTTTACCAAGTCCTAAAACCACATCTCCGTACATCATGATAAGACGCCGGTAACTATCCAAAATAAATCTTTCTTTTGAATTATCCTTTGCGATCATTACCTTAACCATCTCATCATTAAGCCCTATATTAAGAATCGTATCCATCATCCCCGGCATAGATACAGCAGCCCCTGAACGTACACTTACCAGTAATGGATTATTTGGATCTCCCAGTTTTTTGCCGGTAGCTTCTTGGAGTTTATCCAAATTTGCTCTAATTGATCTCAGCACTTCATGGCCAAGTTCGCCACCCTTATCAAAATATTTTTTTGCTTCAACCGTTGTCACCGTAAATCCGGAAGCACCGGGGATATCCAAATTAGCCATTTCTGCTAAACCATCACCTTTACCACCTTTAATCTCTTTTGAATTAACGCCGGCAGGGAGGGCATCAGTTAAATTTATTCCTTCAAGATTATGACCAAAGAAATAACAAGGTTTCAATTCAAATTCTTTAGAAATTAAACTATTTATATTTAAATCAGAAGGAGGGGTTAATGAAAATCCGGATTGGGGGAAGATAATTAAAGCAGAGATTAAGACAGATAAAGCTTTACGCATACATGCCTCCATATAAAATTAATATTATTTTATTCTCGATAAAAAAGATACCTCTGTAAGAGGGGCATTTATCAGCTATTTAAAACATTATACTAAATCAATGTAAAATCCCCATGTAAAGTTTTTGTAAAATCTTCTTTAACTTTAAACAGGCAGATTGGTTTGTTCTGCACCCCATAAACCGGACAGTTAGAAACGCATAAATAGACAATGGGTCAATTTGTTAACGTCGACGGCAAAGGCGCTTTTAAGAGTGTGCGGTTTTGCGTTCCATCTAAAATTTTGCATTTAATGGCTAATTTTAGGCGTTTTCTCTTAAAAATCTTTTTTTCATTTTCTACTTTACCGTCTAAAAGAACTCAAAAGAACTACTTCTCCACTTTTACGTTCCCAGCTGTCCACCTTTGAACGTTACAGAATAAATTTTGTGTTGGTTCCCAAAAAACCGATTTTTTAAAATGCCTCTTAAATATATACTATTCCTTAATAGCCTGCTCTGAACAAGCTCGTAAATGACCGTTATTTACAACTCGTATATTCAATGATCACCAATTAGGATTTCATTAAAAGCGATTTTCCGACAGAAATAGAGTTCGGTTCTCATGAAATCAGAAACATCTATAACCAAAGTAGAGACTTTGAACCAACCCAAAAGTAGGGATGGCGTCTAAAACTTCCTTTCACCATTTCCTCTCCCCTCGGGGAGAGGAAATGGTGAGTAGGTTAATTTGTAAAATTCTATACTTTTTAAGTGATCTCAGGAGGTTATTTTTTGAAGCGGGTTTTAAAGACGGTGAGGATTCCTTTGACGGCGTCTTTCCAGTTTATTTTTTTTCCTTCTTCGATTGTTCGGGGGTTGTATGAGATTGGCATTTCTTTAAACCGGTATTTTCCTCTCGCGACCAGGATGCTTAGTTCAGCTTCGATCTCAAAACCGCGGGATGAAAGCGTAAAAGAATTTATTATATCCCGTTTAAACATCTTATAACAGGTATATGTATCAGTTATATGTTTCCAGCCAATAAGACTAATCATTAAACTCATAATTTTATTACCTATATAGAATCGTAAATATTTTCTCGGATTTTTCTGCAAGAACCGTGATCCAAATACCACATCAACTTCTCCCTTAAAAATCGGCTCAGCAAGGCGAATGAGTTCATCCGGTTTATACTCCAAATCAGCATCCTGAACCGCAACCACTTCCCCCGACGCGGCCCTGATACCGTTTATAATGGCTGCCCCTTTACCTGCATTGGCTACATGTTCTAATATCTTAACCTGCGGATGTTTGAATGCGTGCAGGATTTCTGAGGTGCCGTCAGTTGATCCATCATTCACCACAATAATCTCTTTGTCAAACTGCAAATTAATTAAATAATCCAAAACGGATTTGATGGTTTTTACTTCATTATATACCGGGACAATTATTGATAGTTTACCCATATACTTATAATAGCGCTCTCCAGATTTGGTTGGCTAGGAGCATTCCTTTATCTGATAATCTTAAAACCGGGGGAGCATAAATTAACAGGCCCTCATCAAGGAAAGGAAGAAGTCTGTTTTGCACAATTTCGTTTTCTTGCTCCCCGCAAACCACTCCTTTTGATTTTCGTAAGCCTAAAAATATTTTTTCTTTTGTCTGTTTTGCCTGATCAATCACTTCTTCTTCAACAACGGGAGATTTTCCTGCAGTTATTTTTGCAATATAGCTTTCTACATCTGGATCATTCTTTGTTCTTTTCCGGTCAATATAACCTGCTGCACCCGCACCAACGCCGTAATATTCCCCTCCATCCCAATATATGGAATTATGCTTAGAATACTTGCTGGCATACGCAAAATTTGATATTTCATACCGGTTAAATCCATTTTCTTTTAAAAATCCAACCGCATACTCATATTGATCACCGGCTGAATCATCATCACTTACCATCTGTTCTGAATAAAACCTGGTACCTTCCTCAATTGATAATGCATATAATGATAAATGATCTGGATGCAACGAGACTATTTCTTGAAGCGATTTCTTCCATTCATCCATTGATAAGCCTGGAATCCCAAACATTACATCAATGTTGATATTATTAAATCCGATCTCTCTCGCTTTATCATAAGCGGTTTTAAATTGATTATAGGAATGAATCCTTCCTAAAAACTTAAGATGTATATCGTCTGTTGCCTGCAATCCAATACTTAGGCGATTAATTCCAAGATCACGGAAGAGTTGTAATTTATTTTTCGTTAAACTTTCAGGATTTGTTTCAAGTGTGATTTCAGCATCAGTGCTAAAATGAAACTGGTGATGTATCACTTCAAAAAGCCGTTTAAAAGAATTGGCCTCCAATACAGATGGGGTCCCACCGCCAATAAATAAAGAATATAACTCCTGGCGCGCCATACTTGTAACCTCTGATAAAACCGCATTAATATAGGATTCAATAATATTTTCTTTATTCGCATAAGAAACAAAATCACAATAATTACATTTTTTCCGGCAAAAGGGAATATGAAGGTACAACGAACGAGAATATGCTAAATTCATAACTTTTTTATGTACTGTTTTTGACGTTACTGATAACTGTCAACTAAAATTATTTTATTCTTTTAATCCGTTTCGGCGGCCAATATAAGATCCAGGCTTGACCTTTAAGATATTTAAACGGCATAGGCCCCCAGAAGCGTGAATCATAGGATGCATCACGGTTGTCCCCCATGGCGAAATAATGATCTTCCGGAACCGTAACCGGCCCAAAATTATCCCGGACAATATCACCGGTGACATTGGCAAAACCGCCGCGTTCCCAGGTTTGCTGATACTCCTGAGGATTTAAGGCAAGCCCGCGGCCTTTAAAAATACGCCGGTCAATATGCTGTGTAAACGGCTCATCTACGGCAATGCCGTTGCAATAGACAACTTTATTTTTAATTTCAATCACATCGCCGGGCAGACCGATGGCGCGTTTGATAAAATCCTTGCCGTAATGCTGGCTTTCCTTGTTTTCGGAAGGAAATTTAAATATGATAATATCTTCATGATCAACTTTCTTAAAACAAAATATCTTTTTGTAGGTACAGGGAACCCGCAGGCCATACATAAATTTATTAACAAAAAGATGATCCCCCTCTATCAGGGTGGTGCGCATTGATCCGGATGGAATTTTAAATGCCTGCACAATAAAATACATAATAAATGTTGCCATAAAGATTGCCGAGAAACCTGTGTCGATCCATTCTTTTTCTTCCATTAATATTTTTTTTATCAAGTTATTTTGATTTTGGAGTATCGAATCAGCCTCTTTAGATTTTTTTGCGATCTTTTTTAACCGGAATAGTATCCAGGCACAGGCACCGATAACGACAAAAATACTTAAAAAACTCGAAGTCCATATAACATCTTTAAACTCTTTATTAAGCTTCATCGTTAATATAAAACCTACCCCCATAACAGAAACATGCAGCCAAAATATGACATGCACAATATAAAAGAAGGCCCTGTTTTCTTCCCAGATTTTTTGCTTAAAAAAATGTTTAAGCACATATGAGATACACATCAGCTCAACACCCACCCAAAACAATTTAGCTTCCATTAAATTTTATCTCCTTTTTTTGCAGTTTATATAAAGTTTCCCCAACGAACAACGAATAACGAATTACGATCTGTTAGTGTTTTCTCTTTGAGTATCTTTTCATAATCTCCTCTTCTTCGCTCGTCAGACTTCCCGGGCCTTTAACCAGAATCTTATCCAATATCTTGTTAACTTCATCATTTAAATCAATAACCGTATGGGAAGTTTTTCGTTTGCGTGAGTTGAATTTAAAATTAAAAACCGGGTTTTCTTTTATAACATAATGCCATCTGATATTCAGCCAATCACCGAATTTCAAATACAGATAACCGAACAACATGCCGCCTAAATGGGCAAACCGGGCAATGCCGTCTGCACGAGGGATGCTGAAAAACTCGATAAAAGCAAAAACTATTACCAGCTGGCGTGCAGTTACCGGGATTAAAAAATACAGATATATGGTCGCCTGAGGATACATCATGGCAAATGCAACTAAGAGCCCGTAAATCGCTCCTGAGGCTCCTACTGTCGGGATGGGTGAGTGCGGAGTAAAAATAACGGTAAGAACTGCTGCACCGATACCGGTGAAAAAATAATATTTTAAGAATGCCTGAACTCCCCATTGGGATTCGATACTCCTGCCGAACATCCAGATAACAAACATATTAAAGAACAGATGAAAGAAACTGCCGTGCAGAAACATATACGTAAACAACTGCCAGATCATCAGTTTCTGCAGGACAAGCACGGGTACTAACCCAAAAAATATTTCAAAATCTCTGCCCCAGAACTGTTGGACAATAAATACCGCGATATTGGCAGTAATAAGCCCGCGCACCGCGCCGCTAAACGCAGAACCTCCTATGGGAGAGAAACTAAACTGTGAATGATAATTCCGCATATGTAAGTTCCGTTTACTCCTCTTGTTCTAATGAAGAGACAGACCATTCAATATCGTAACGCATTTCAGCAACTTTTTGAAGGATTGTTCTTTTTTGCTGAGCAAATGCTTCGTTGTCTGCTTCTTTCACATTTCCCACCGATGGTAATCGTATGTGTAAAAAGTTGATTGGTTTGCTGAATTTATAAAATCTAAAATCAAGATGCGGCCCGGTTGCAAGGCCGGTTGATCCCACATATCCTATTACCTGGCCCTGGGTAACTTTCTTTCCTTCCGCAATGCCTTTGCCATACCTAGAGAGATGATTATATGATGAAGTATAGACTGAATTATGCTTTATCTTAACCATTTTCCCTGCCTCTCCCTTCCAGCCTTTGAATATCACCGTACCATCACCGATTGTTTCAACAGGCGTACCTGATGGTGCCGCATAATCAATGCCCGTATGAGGCCGGTAATACCGCAGGATCGGATGAAATCGTTTGTAGGTAAAATGAGAACTTATTCGTTTATAACTTAAGGGCGCACGCAGAAAAGTTCTTCTAAGGGATTTTCCAGCCAGATCAAAATAATCACCTTTTCCGCCGGGAGGTTCAAAATAAATCCCCGTATTTGCTTGTGCAATCTTTCCCCTATACGATCCCCCTAAAATTCTTCCGCGGAACTCGCGGCCGTCTTCAGTAAGTTTTTTCTCCCATACAACCCAGTACAAATCGCCGTTTCTGGTATCATTAAAAAAATCAACATCCCATGCGAACATTTCAGCAAAACTAACGATTATTTCCGGATGAACCTCCTGCTTACTCATTGACTCCCATAAACTGCCGGTAATTTCTCCCCGCACACCAACAATGGCAGTTGTAATATCTGTTTTTTCTTCAAATGCTTCAAATACTCCCTGGACACGTCTGACAATATATTTATCAAACAGATTCGGCATATACACAAACTCTTCGACTTTACCGGCTGTTGAAACTGAAATTGAATACCGGTCATCAATTTTTAATCGTTTGGGATTGACATATTTTTTAAGAGCCTTTCCAACCAGAGATGCTTCCAACGGCATGACCCCATGATTATCAAAAATCAATGACAATGATTCATTCCGTTTAACATTTTCAATCGAATTGGCAACTTCTTTAATTTTCTCTCGTTTTACCCGTGTAACGGTTTTTTTAGGGAATGAATACCCTGCAATAAATATACATACCGCAACAAGCAAAAAACCCGCGATAGAGAGCCGCACATTAAGGCTGAGAGAATTCAGTTTATTAATAATTTTTTTTATAATTCTCTTTGTTTTCATGCATTTTAAGAACAAATTGTTTAAAAGTTTATTTTATGTTTTTTATATAAACAATGCAAATACTATATCGCGCATGCGATGCAATATATACAATATAGTCTTTTTATTATTGTTTTTCGGCAGGTTGTTTTTCTTTTGATGAGATTACTTTGCTTGCCTGCAGTTTAAGTGTTTTAAATGAAGCGCGCAAACGCTGCATCGCATCACGAGAAATAACCTCTTCGGTATCCATCAGATGTTCTTTCTGCAGAATTTCGCGGTTTAAAGCCGTGATTTCCTTTGCTTTTAAATCAAGAAGGGTAATATACTGCACCATATCCCGCGGCAGGTTCTGTTCGATACTGATTATTTCTGATTCGATTTCAAGCCTTCCTTTACGCAGTTCCTCATTGGCAGTTTTTTCAGCTTCCAGGCGTTGTTCAGTCCGTGACAAATCCTGGGTTAGTTTTTCAAAATCATATACGATCGGATCTAATGTTTTATCCTGTTTAATGCTTAACTTATTTGATTTACTCCTTAAACCATCTATTTCTTTATTAAGTTCTATTCTAATTTTATCAATTTCTTTCTGACGTCTTGCCTCACTGGCCTGCTGCCGTTCATCACGCCAGGCTAACCGTAGTTTAAGCGTCTTGACCTGATCATTTTTTTCGCTGAGTTTTTCTTCATACATTTTTTTATTTCCAATAAGATTTGATCTGATTTTTGATATTTTTTCCTGCAATGGCTGTATTAGTTTTTTGTACTCGCGGTCACGCTTGTGCATTAACGAATCAGCAAATTCTTGTTTTTGAGGTATTTCTTTACGCAGTGTTTTTATGGCATCGGTTAATTCCTGCCGTTTACCATCGGCTGAATCAGATGATTTCCGCATCTGCTCAAGCAAGGACTGCTTTTCGCGTTCAAGCTCCTGCCGTTCAGCAGAAAATTTGGTCTCTTTATCAAGCCATTCTTCTTTTGCCTGTTCAGCTTTGCGTTTTTCTTTAACCTGCAGACATTCGATTTCCCAATTCTGCGTATCTAATAATTCCCGGTAGTCATTATTGGTCTTTTCAAGCTGAGCTTCCAATTCTCTTATCTGCTGGTTAAATTCCGTTGTTTCAAGCACATATGCCCC
Organism: bacterium; assembly: GCA_043811735.1. Classification (GTDB taxonomy): domain Bacteria; phylum Elusimicrobiota; class JBDRMW01; order JBDRMW01; family JBDRMW01; genus JBDRMW01. The sequence goes on along the minus strand of JBDRMW010000127.1, from coordinate 29,964 downwards.
GTGCTGTTTTTCCTGCTGCAGGCTCATATCTTTTTCAAGCTGGAGCAGCTGCGCTTCAATATTCTTTTTATCTTCAATAAGCTTTATTTCATGTTCTTTCCAGGTTTGAATATTAAACTCCAGGCGCTTATTTTCTGAAGCAATATGATCGCGCAGGCTCATATTTTCCCGTATCATCATATTAGTTTTCGATTTTCCCGATTCAACCAGATGCTGCATGCGGTCTTCGGATTCTTGCCTCAAACGCTCAATCTGTGCTGCATGAGCAACCTGCTTTTGAGCAAACTGTGCCTGCTCAAACTCAACTGTTTCGTGTAATCCATTAAGAACAGCAAGAAGCCTGTTTTTCTCCATCTGCTTTTGCTGATCCAACAATATGGTCTGTGCTTTAAACTCAGTTTCTTTGTCTGTAATCTGAACCCGTAACTTCGCCAGTGCATCTTCATATGATGACCGCCGTTGGGTAAAGCTTTCCTGCTCTGCAGTAAACCGCTGATTCATTTTTTTCAATATAGTTTCAAGCTCGGATTTTTCAGCTGCAAAAACTTGCTGTTTTTGAAGCATTTCAACATGCAGTGCATGCTCTTTTCCTTCAATTTTCTGCTGCAGATTATTAAGCTCTTCTGTCAGGAGCCCAAACTCACTGCTCCATGTATTGCGTGCTTTATCCAAAACACGTGCAGCATGGGTTGTTTTATATTCCATATGTTTCTTGAACTGTTCGATGCTCTGCTTTGCTGAGTCTTCTTCCTGCACCATCCTGCTGTTTAAGAGCTCCAGGGCGATGCGCATCTGATTTATTTGTTCTTCTTTTTCTTCAATAAGCGCGGGCATATCGTGTTGAATTGTGTTGAGTTCTTCCTGCAGACTGGAGACTTCTGATTGGATACGCGCCCTCGTCTGAAGAGATTCTTCCTGAAGTTTAGTAATCGCTTCTTTTCGCTTTGATTCATATGATTGCAGGGTATGATTCATCTCTGTAATCTGATTGATAAGCCGGGATCTCTGTACATGCGCTTCTCCCCGGACATGCCTGATCGAACTGATTAATGCCGAAAGATTGTTTTGCAGATCAGCTTCAAACGCATGCGGACTCCCGTTAACTGACCGCACCTGGGCCTGCATATGATTATAACGCGTAATATATTCGGCAAGCTGTTTTTCTTTATTGCCAAGCTGCTCTTCCAATGAGGCATACAAATTGCTTATAACCTCTTGGCATTGATTTTTTTCATGCATCAGCTCTTTTATCTGTTCAGTATCCGGTGGAGACGCATTCTCTGTTATCTGCAGATATTTTTGTTCGATTGAATTAATAACCGAAAGAGGTTTTTCTTGTTTTGATGCATATTCAGTAAAAATTCTTTTAATCTCCCCGGTTATTTCAGAGATATTAATTTTGTCAGGATATACTTCGCTGGCCAGCGGTTTACTGCCCTGTGAAACATAAACTTTCTTTGCAGTCCCGGCAGAAAAAGCTTTGAATTTCTCCATTGATATTTTCTCAGGAGGATTTTGAACAGAGCGCAGCACGGCGTTAAGGCTTGAATTTTTATACCGGGGAGTTTTTGATTTCCGGGATCTGGAAGGAATTTTAAATACAAGCCAGGCAAACAGGCTTATGCCTGACGCAAAGAGCAGCACGGGTGAAAAAAGAAAAAGATGCTCGATAAACACGCGTATATCCCCTGAAAAAAAGTGATATCCTTATATAATAAGGACGTCTCGGCATCATTTAATATATATCTGTATATACATATTTGTCAATAGATAATTTTTCTGGAGTTTCCCCGTTTTTTTATTTACACTATCCAATAATGCCGGGGAATAATCTGGGAACGAATAAAAAAATAAACGCTTTTTTACTTTACGAACTCTGCAGGAGTTATAAAAGTTATGATCGTTTTATCTATCTTATACGTACCGTTGAAAGACATATTTATGCAATATGCGTTCTTTGGCTTATAAGAATCTATAAAACTCCTTAATGATTTGGTAATTTTATATCCGGTTAATTCACTTGCTTTTGCTTCATATGGAATAGGATTTAATCCATCCATTATGATAAAATCAACTTCAGCACCGGTTTTTGTTCTCCAGTAATTAACCGGCTGAGGATTCCCATCTTTTTCTCTTAAACACAGATAAACCATATTTTCAAAAATACTTCCTTTGTCCGGCCTATATTCAATAGGATTAAAACTTCCTATAGCATAATTTCGTAATCCCAAATCCTGGAAATAGACTTTTGGATTTTTTAGAAGTTCTTTTCTGGGATTTTTATAAAATGGTTTTACCAGATCAAGAATAAAGGTCTCTTCAAGATAATATAAATAATTATCCAATGTATTCTTATGAATGCCCAGTGTTTGGGACAGTTCATCCTTATTAATCAAATTACCAGCCTGTGATGCAAGAATTTTAATTAAATTTGAAAACGCGGTTTCATTTTCAACATGCAAATATGATTTAACATCTTTATCTAAATAACTTTCAAATAGTTCTTTCAATAAACGTAGTTTTATATGTCTTTTTTTTGCAAGAACGATCGCAGGATATCCTCCGTAAACTACATAATGCTCTACAACATCTTTAATATCATTATGCGGATACAGCGCCCTTGAAATCTCTTCAAGATTAAATGGATTTAAGTGAAATAATATTTTTCTGCCGGTTAAAGGTTCATGAATTTTACTTTTTAACTCGAGCGAACTCGACCCGGACACAATGATTTTTACCGGCAAATGTAAATCATATATCCCTTTTAGAAAGAGCCCCGGCTCTTTTAAGCGTTGAACTTCATCAATAATAATATATGTTTTTCTTTTTGTTTTATTAACTAAATTGATTATATTATCAGGTTTTTCAAAAAATTTAATGCTGTTTTTAATGTCTAAATTAAAATAATACACATTATTGGATTTTTTCAAAATATAATCATAAATTAGCTGATAAAGGAATACGCTTTTCCCAGCCTGACGAGCACCGGTAATAACGATTATCTCTTCCCGCTCCAGCCACGGGAGAACAGTTCTTTTTATTGTTCTTTCAATAACTTTCGGAGGCAGTTTTGCACCAGACCGCAATAATTCTTTGACTTTTTCTTTTGTGTCCATTTTAACCTCACTATTATCACATGTAATTTTGGTAAGGTTATTATAACATGTAATAAAAGGCGTGTCAAGCTGGACTGGAAAAATAGGGTGCAATTTATTTTTTTATGGTTATTTCTTTTGACCAATACAAGGTGATTACACAGAGATACGTTTTTTTAACAGGACAGGTTTGAGGAATTCACCGGTATGGGATTTTTTTGATTTAACTATTTCTTCAGGCGGGCCTTCGGCGACGATATATCCGCCGGCGCCGCCGCCGCCGGGGCCTAAATCTATGATCCAATCAGCGGTTTTTATGACATCTAAGTTATGTTCAATAATTAAAACAGTGTTCCCCTGCGAAACAAGGCGGTGCAATACTTCCAGAAGTTTGCCCACATCAGCAAAATGAAGCCCCGTGGTCGGTTCATCTAGCATATATAAAGTGCGGCCGGTTGAGCGCGAGCATAATTCACTGGCGAGTTTGACCCGCTGGGCTTCTCCGCCTGAAAGAGTCGTTGCCGGCTGGCCTAATTTGATATAACTTAATCCCACATCATACAGAGTCTGGATAATACGTTTTGCTTTGGGGATGTTTTCAAAAAAGATTACTGCTTCTTCTACAGACATATCAAGCACTTCTGCAATATTTTTTCCTTTATATCTGATCTCTAACGTGTCTTCATTAAATCTTTTTCCGGTGCATTTATCACAGGCTATATAGACATCAGCTAAAAACTGCATCTCAATCTTTATCGTGCCGTCACCCTGGCAGTTTTCGCATCGCCCGCCTTTTACGTTAAAAGAGAATCTGCCCGGTTTATACCCCCGGCGTTTTGATTCAGGAAGCTCAGCAAATATATCTCTGATCGGAGAAAACAGGCCCGTATAAGTTGCGGGATTCGAGCGGGGTGTTCTGCCGATCGGTGATTGATCTACTTCGATCACCTTATCAATATAATCCCAGCCTTCCAATGATTTATGTCTGCCCGGAGTAACTTTCGAATGATACAGTTTTTGTGCGAGAGATTTATATAAGATCTCATCAATAAGTGTTGATTTCCCGGAACCGGAGACCCCGGTTATACATACAAAAAGGCCTAAAGGTATTTCAACAGTGATATTTTTTAAATTAAACTGCGATGCCCCCTTAATAACCAGCAATTGCTCGCCGGGTTCACGGCGTTCATCAGGAATCTTAATAAAGCTCTGGCCGCTTAAATACCGTCCGGTTAATGATTTTGGATTACGGCAGACCTCTTTAGGTGTCCCTTGCGCAACAATGTGTCCCCCGTGTGATCCCGCACCGGGCCCTAAATCAATAACATGATCAGCTTTTCTAATTGTTTCTTCATCATGCTCAACAACTATCAATGTATTGCCTAAATCGCGCAGTTTAACCAGAGTATCGATCAACCGCCGGTTGTCACGCTGGTGCAGGCCGATCGTTGGTTCATCAAGCACATATAAGACACCGACCAAGCCTGAGCCGATCTGGGTCGCCAGATGGATGCGCTGGGCTTCACCGCCGGATAAACTGCCGCTGTTTCTATTTAAGGTAATATAATCAAGGCCTACATTCGCTAAAAATCCAACACGCGCCTGAATCTCTTTTAACACCTGCTTACCTATTATTTTTTCTTTATCGGATATTTTTAAATTTTTAAAAAACGCATCTGCCTCATTGATTGAAAATTGGGTTACCTCATCAATGGATAAATCACCGATTGTGACTGATAATGCTTCTTTCTTTAACCGTGCGCCTTTACAAGCAGGACAGGTGCTGCGCTGCATATATCTTTCCAGGATTTCATTTTTTACATATTCAGATTCAGTATCGCGGTATCTTCGCTGCATATTGGCGATAACACCTTCAAATACGCCGTCGCCGTAAAACAACAGGTTTTTCTGTTCGGCGGTAAATTCGTTAAACGGTTTATGCATCGGGATGTTATTTCGTTTGCAGGCATCAGTCAGCATCTCTCCGTAATACGACGACCAGGCATGTCTCCAGCGGTTGGTGCGGGTTGTGATGGGTTCAGCCCAGGCCCTGATCGCGCCGTCAGCAATAGAAAAAGAAGGATCCGGAACAATCAGGGAATCATCGATCTCTGTTTTGACCCCCAATCCGCTGCACTCAGGGCATGCGCCATGCGGAGAATTAAAAGAAAAAAGCCGCGGCTCGATTTCAGGCAGACTGATACCGCAGTACGCGCATGAATGATGTTCAGAAAACATACCATGATATACCGGTTTCTTCTTAACATGTTCAGTTGATTCAACCAGGACCAATCCATGAGATTCTTTTAATGCAATTTCAACTGCTTCGGTCAGCCGTTCTTTATCAACGAGATCAATAGTTATACTGTCAACAATGAGCTCAATATCATGCTTTTTAAACTTCTGCAATGGAATAGCATCTTCCAATGAATGCATTGCGCCGTCAACACGAACCCGGGCAAATCCCATTTTAAGGAGTTTTTTAAAAAGCTCCTGATACTCGCCTTTTCGTCCGCGCACCAGGGGCGAAAAAATCCGCACTGAAGTTCCTTTTTCAAGTTTAAGCAGTTCAGCAACTATATCCTGCACGGATTGCTTGTTAATTTTTTTGCCGCATGTGGGACAATGAGGAATCCCGATACGCGCATACAATAAACGCAGGTAATCATAAATCTCGGTAACCGTACCAACCGTTGACCGGGGATTTTTTGAAGGGTTTCGCTGTTCAATAGAGATTGCAGGTGATAAGCCTTCAATTAAGTCAACGTCGGGTTTATCCATTAACTCTAAAAACTGCCGCGCATAAGCAGAAAGGCTTTCCACATACCGCCGCTGTCCTTCGGCATAAATCGTATCAAAAGCCAGCGAAGACTTACCCGAACCTGACAGGCCGGTTATAACAACCAGCTTGTTGCGCGGAATGATAAGATTTATATTTTTAAGGTTATGCTGACGGGCACCCTGAATCCTGATCACACCATTATTCATAAGAAATTATAGTACAAAACACTTAAAGACGGGTCAAGATGCAAAGATCTGATGATTTTCTCAATCGCCCGGAATTATTGCATAATGAGATTTTTCCTGGTTGATTTTAAATTCTTGACAAATGATAACATACGATATACAATATACTATAATTTAGTTTGATTATACTAATATTTAGTATATTGATCATTTTATTAATTCTTAAAAAAGAGAGGCAAGAAAACATGCTGGAACCTGTCTTTGGCTCACCAGTAACGGAGAAAATACTTTTTTATTTATTTGTCTATAAAACTGGATATATGCGCGGTATGTCAAAATTATTTAATATACCATTCAGCACAATGGTTAATCAGCTGGACCGCCTTGAAAATGGGAGTGTTATCGTAAGTAAAAAAGAGGGAACAGTGCGGTTATATTCACTCAATCCAAGATATCCTTTTATTAGGGAACTTGAAATCTTACTCCAGCGCGCCAAAGATGCTTTGCCTGAAGAAGAGATTGAAAAGTATTACCGGCTGAGGACGAGACCAAGGCGTAAAGGTAAACTATGACACGCAATGATTTTGCACATATTACGTTAAAAGAGCTTGCTCATAGAGCAAGCAAAGCGTTAAACGATAATAACATAAAGGCAGTGCTTGTCGGCGGCGCGTGTGTGTCTATTTATACACATAATAAATATCAATCATTTGATCTTGATTATATATCACCGGATTTGACAAAAAACATTGAAAAAGTTCTAAACAAGATGGGGTTTAATAAGAGAGGGAAATTTAGACATTATGAGCATAATGCGTGCCCGTATTGTATTGAATTTCCTCCCGGACCAATAGCATTGGGACGTGAACTTCCTATTACAAAATTTAATACGATACATAGTATAACATTGCTTACCGCGACTGACTGTGTTAAAGACAGATTAGCTGCTTTCTATCATTGGCATGATGAACAATCCCTGCAGCAAGCCTTGTTGGTGGCACATTCCCAAAAAATTAACCTGCTTGAAATAAAGAATTGGTCAATCAATGAAAAAAGTGAGGAAAAATTTAATCGATTTGTATCGTTATTTAAAAAATAGAGAGGATTTAGTGAGATACCGGGGATTTTTCAGCAGAGCTAAGGAAGTATGATTGATATAAAGAAAATGTAAATTTTTGTGAAATCTATTAACCTATAGATAATTTTCTGTATATTTGATAAAATGATATAAATTTATGGGATTTTATATTAAAACTGTATTTCTGTTTTTATTTCTTATACTCTCAGCTCTGGCATGGCACCCCGTATCACTGTATGCTGCGGGAGAGACCGGGGCTGATTTTTAAAAGATCGGCGCGGGGGTGCGTGCGCTTGGGTTAGGACAGGCATTTACCGCGGTGGCTGATGATCTGTCTGCCGCATTTTGGAATCCGGCAGGACTTCCTCAACTGCGTTATAAAGAATTTGTCTTTGTCCATGATGAACAGCTGTATAATTTTAACTACAATTACATCGGCTATGTAAATCCCATCGGAAAAAAATTTACCCTCGGCACCGAACTGCACTATTTTTACGTGAACGATATCCGCTCCTATGATTATCTCGGCAATGCGGGCAAAAAACTCTCTGCCTATGACAGCATGTTTTCCCTTGCCGGAGGATACACATTATATAATAGTGATACGCGTTTTTTTGGATTAGGGACCACAGGTAAACTTATCCAGCAAAAACTGGCTGATGAACGTGCAGTATCCTATTCAGGTGATCTCGGCAGTTTATATCTGTGTAATGACAAAAGATTTGGTTTGGGTTTTACGATGCGCAATCTCCCGTTATCACGTCCGAATTTCAGCACCGAAAGCGCTCCCCTGCCGACTGAATATCGTCTCGGCACATCATACAAATTCCCGTTTAAAACAATTCAAATCTTAATATCCACGGATCTCATATTACCTCGTAAAGAAATTACCTATAACACCTGGGGATTAGAATCTGTCTGGTGGAACCTGTTTGCCTTACGTGCCGGATACCGGTTTGCCAAAGATACGGGAAGCGGTATAAGTTTCGGGGCAGGAACAACGATCGGCGGATTTAAAATTGATTATGCCTTTGTTCCATTTGGCGAGCTCGGTGAGAGCAATAAGATAAGCATTGGTTTTGCCTTCGGCAAAGCACGTAAAGATGTTATATATATCGGCAATGAAGAACGCGCTGCCATTCATTATGAGCGTGCAATTATTTTTAAACAAGAAGGCGATGATATCGCCGCTGCCTATGAGTTTTCTTCAGCCTTGCGATTTTATCAAAATTATCGGGATGCACAGCTTTTACTTGAAAGTGAAATAAAATATTTTTATTCCCGCGGCATGGAAGCATATGAAGATGAGGATTATACTGAGGCTGTTAAATGGTTTGAGCTTGCGCTTAAATATAATGCTGATCATGCTGATGCAAAGCAATTCCTTAAGCGTGCACATGACATGTTAGATGAACAGCCTTAAAAAAAATCTCATCAGGAAAACGGTCACTTCAATTCTTTCAGGAGCAAGCTGCTTTTATTCTTCAAGAATATCTTAACGAGTTTCGGATCAAACTGGGTGCCTGATCCCCGCTCAATTTCTTTAAATGCTTCTTTCATGCGTAATGCTTTTCGATACGGCCGGTCACAAACCATTGCCTCGAATGCATCTAAAATAGCGATTATGCGGGCTGAAATCGGGATCTGTTCCCCTTTTAAGCCCTCCGGATATCCTTTTCCATCCCACCGCTCATGATGATAATAAATTGCCTGGCTTAGTTTTCTTAAATTAGTTGAGCGTTTTACAATATCTCTGCCCAATGTCGGATGTGAACGCATTATTTTCCATTCTTTATCGGTCAATAATCCTTTTTTTTTCAACACCGCATCAGGTATCCCGATTTTGCCGATATCATGGAGAATGGAAGCTATTTTTATATCATCAATCTGCTTCCTGCTTAAAGAATATTCCTTCCCGATCTGAACAGCTAATTCACCCATTTCCAGCGAATGCCAGGATGTTGATTTATCCTTGATTGAAGATATCGCTGTCAATACTGACAAAATCTCATTAGAATCGCCATTGCCCAGAGATATCTTTTCCCTGATCTGCTCAACTGATACTTCGTGTGAATCACCCCACCTGCAGACGCGGTTTCCCCCGCGGCTGCGCGCTGCGTCTTGAGCTTCCCGCGCACGAGTTAAGAAATCATCAACCGTTGAATCAATTTCTTTCATCTCAGCAACACCAATACTCACGCTGATTTTCCGGGAGTCTTGATCACCGCCAATAGAAATCTTATGAATATTGTTTCTAATTCTCTCAGCAATAATAAATGTCCGGTCAACATCAATATTCTCAAGCACTACAATGAGCTCATCTCCTCCATAGCGGGCGCTTAAATCTGTCCGCCGGCACTCTGTTTTTATTACTCCGGCAATTCGTTTTAAGATAGAATTACTAACCTCATACCCGTATATTTCATTAATCTCTTTGAATGAATCTATATCAATAAATATGATGGAAAGTTTATTCTCATAATGTTTTGCCCTGCTGTACTCCCGGGCAACCTGTTCAACAAAGTATCCAGGATTGCACAGATCAGTTACCTGATCAATATTGGATTTTTCCTGTGTTTTCTTATACATATTCATGGCTTTTTCCAGGCTGTTTATGTGTTTCTGCTGATTTTCGAGCAGCTGCGCATTTTCTACAGCTAAACCTGCCTGATTTACGATTGATTCAAAGATCACCAGTTTTTTCTCGTCATGCCGGTCAGCATGATTACTGCTGACGAATACAACCCCGAACACTTGATTATTAATGACCATCGGAACACACATCGCCGAACCAGCCCGTTTTTTTAAAGAAAAATTATGCACGTTTGAATGATTACTAAAACCTTCATGACCGCATTGCAGAGCCTGCCCGCTTAACAGGACTTTTTTTAATACCGCATGATTAACTAATTTATCGGTTTCTGACTTAGCGATATCTTTTCCCGCTTTGGTGATGCCGCCCTTATACTCAAGTTCTGATCCTAAAAAAATGAGTCCTTTATCCGCTTTAGTAATAGTTAAACAGTATTGCAGAACCTGCCTGATCACCGTTGATAGATACGATGCTGCTGAAATTGACCTGGATAATTCATTAAGCATCTGAAGTTTATCGGTGCGTTCCTGCAATTGATTATGCAGGCGAGCATTGGTGAGCGCCAGCGAAGCAAAACCGGTTAAGGATTGGATAATATCCAATTCATTTTCCGCAAACAGATGTTTTTTTAATTTTCGGTCAACATACACATAGCCAAAGACCTGATTTTCCGATTGTAAAGGAATGCATAAAACCGCTCTGGTGCCTGATTTGAGCGCAGAAGCTTTGCCTGTTTTTATTACTTTGTTGGTGATTTCTTTATTTGGTATACGGCTGAATGATTCAACCAGTTTGCCGCGCACAACGCGTTTGCAGTATAAGGCTTTTTCTGCGCCCGTATCATCAAGAAGGAGAACCTGTCCCCGTTCAGCATGGGCAAGAATCATACTTTGATCAAGAATTGCCTGTAAAATAATTTTAAAATCTATCATGACATTCCTCGAAGAGGTGTGCGTGCCCGCCTCTGGAGTGTCCCCATTCCTTTTATATAAGGTATAGTTTATATATTAATATAGAAGTACTATAAGTATATAGAAAAACGATTTTTTTTCAAGGGTTTGAATTATCCCAAGAACCGACATTGGATATGGAATTCGACGAAAAATACCCGTATTTTTCCTTCGAAAATGGTTCAACCGTACTTTCAAGTACGCTTTCACCATTTTCATCGGAAAATTTTTTGGCCTTTTCCGTCTCGGTTCTCATACCAATGTCGGTTCTTGGGATTATGAAAGGATGTTGATCAATCACACAGCTGTTTAAGAACTGCAATTGCTGAAAGAACCGCCAGATATGAGGTTTTAGGATTTGTCGGAGACGGCACGTTTTCTGTTCTAGTGTATATTCGTCCTGAATCACCCAGTATTTCTACTTCATGGGTATTTCTATCAGTATGGGGGTCAGCGATAATCTTGACGGTTGTTTTCTCTGGTCCCGCCCCGGCAAAAGACAATACTGCTGAAACATTAATATTAGCAGGAAAAGCTTTAACTGCCTCGATTGCAGAACCCTCAAAAACAACCGTGGGACCGGTAATGGTATCCAGATCAATATTATGCTCTTCTAAATAAGGCGCACCACGCAAACCGCGCGGCGGTTTTGTTGTCGTCAAGGTTGCCGAATCTATATGCGCTAAACGTGCAGCGCTGACCGCATCCATCCCCGCAAGCGCACCGGATGGCAGGATCACACAGCCTTTATGTTTGCCGGCTTTTTCAAACAGCGCCATATCCTTTAAAAAATATCCAACGCTCATTACCAAAACTGTTTTTGTATGTTTAATGCAGAGCTCAGTGATTTCTTTGACTGAATTCTGGCCGGCTGATTCAACCACAATATCAGTGTTTGAGATAAGCTCTGCCAGTTTGACTGTGCTGGGTTTCGTTGAAAGCTGATCTGCTAATCTGCCGGTACGGGCGGCATCGGTATCACAGATATGGCTCAGCCGTGCACGGATAACCTGTGCATCAATTGCACGGGCAATTTCTGTTCCAATGGCGCCGCATCCTACAATGCCGATTTTTTTCATGGAAATATTTAACTTACATCCAACATTCGTTTTATTGACCGGCAGGCTTTCTGTCTTATATCTTCAGGCACCTGAATCTCATGCTGAAGATTTGTAAGTGATGAATAAATTCCTTCACTATTGATTTTTTTCATATTGGGGCAGATAAGCTTGGGAGAAGCAATATAAAACTGCTTGTCAGGATTTTCTTTTCGCAGCCGGTACAACATGCCGATCTCAGTGCCGATAATAAGTTCTTTCACGGAAGTTTCTTTTGCATACTGAAGCATCTTCCCCGTTGAGCATACATAATCAGCAACCGCCAATACTTCCGGTTCGCATTCAGGATGTGCAACAAATACCGCTTTCGGATGTTCTTTACGGGCACGCAGAACATCTTCTATGGAAAGGCGCACATGAGTCGGACAATAGCCATTCCAGAGAATCATTTCTTTATTAGTAAAAGATGAAGCATATTTGCCCAGGTTTCGGTCGGGTACAAAAATAACACGTTTTTCATCTAATGAGTTTATTATTTTAATGGCATTAGAGGACGTACAGCAAATATCTGATTCCGCTTTAATCTCTGCCGAAGAGTTTACATAGCAGACCACGGCTGCGTCAGGATATAATTTTTTAAAATCCCGCAGCTGATCAGCGTTGATCATATCAGCAAGCGGACAGCCGGCAGTAACATTGGGCAGCAAGACTTTCTTTGCCGGATTAAGGATTGCTGCTGATTCAGCCATAAAATAAACACCGCAGAAAATGATTGTTTCAGCTTGAACCTTTGAAGCAGCCCTGGCAAGTTCCAGAGAGTCCCCCAAAATATCAGCAATTGCCTGAACTTCATCAATCTGATAATTATGCGCCAGTATTACCGCTTTCCGCGCTGCTTTAAGCGTCTTTATCTGTCTAATAAGATTACTTCTAACGCAAGTCTCAACCATAGCAACACTCCGATGATTTAGGTTAAATAGTGAATTCTTGAGTTACCGCAGAAACTTTATGCTGGAGATTTTCCAGTTCCTTAATTTGATCTTGGGTAAGTTTATCATTTTTTGCTTGTGCGATAATACTTTCAAGATTGGTGCTTATATCCCGGCATTGTTCCCGGTCTTTGCTGAGCATGTCTCTAAAACTGCTGATCATGATTTTAAGTTTATCTGCAAAATCTTTCAGCTCATCACTTTTCCGTATACCCACATATGTCGTAAGATCACCTGTTTTAAGAGAATCCAATGAACGTTCCAATGAAAAAAGCGGCCCGGTAAAGCTGTGAAAATAAATAAACCCTAAAAAAGCTAACGCAGCAATAATAATGACAATCACTAAAACCGTGGAGTTATCCATATGCTGAAGTGAATTAATTATATCCTCCTGGGGAACTCCGATTTCGCTCAGCGTTTTGATTACTGCCCGTCTAACCACATAATACAACGAGGTCACCGTAACAATTACGACCGCAGAAAAATATGCAATAAACTTAAATTGAATCATTGGTTTAGAAATAAAATTTTAATCTCATCTTCATGGTTTTTACCTCCGGATTTCAATAGTATCTATAAGCCTGGTATTCCCCACCGTAGCTGCAATCAAAACACGTATACGGCCAACAAAAGTATGTTTTTCTTCCAATGTTTCAGGATCAACTACCCTTATATACTCAAGCCGGCATGTATCATGCTGCTGCCACAGCCGGTGTATATAAGCATATATGTCTGAAATTTTATTTTTTGATTTTATCATTTCAACGGCTTTTTGTAAAGAACTATATACGAGCAATGCCTTTGCCCTATGCTCACGGTCAAGGTATTTATTTCTGCTTGACCTGGCAAGTCCATCAGATTCTCTCACCACCGGACAGCCGATTACCTTAATGTTAAACCCAAGATCTTTCACCATTTTCTGGATTATCTTTAACTGCTGGTAGTCTTTTTCGCCAAAATACGCGTTATGCGGATTAACCGCTATAAAAAGCTTGGTTACAATGGTCGTTACCCCGCGGAAATGATCAGGACGTGTATCAGCGCATAATCCTTTGGAACGGACTGATTCTTCAACACAGGTAGAAAAATCATTTTTGTACATTTCATGCACTGTTGGAGCAAAAACAAGATCAACATTATGTGCACGTAATATCTTCAAATCTAACGTACGCGGCCGGGGATAGGCGTGAAAATCTTCTTGAGGGCCGAATTGCGCTGGATTAACAAATATTGAAACAACCGTGGCCTGATTTTCCTGTCTGCTTCGGCGAACCAGAGAAGAATGTCCGTCATGGATAGCTCCCATGGTTGGAACGAATCCAATTGACCGCTTTTTAAGACGCTGCGCATCGGACCAGTTTTGCATCTCAATAACTGTTTTTAGTATCTTCATATTTTTAGATGCCGTGAAAAAAATTCCAATAGTTTTTTTTCATATTCAACTGAACTCTTTGCATATGCTTCAGCATGATCAGCCCCGGGAACAGTCCACAGGTGCTTCGGATTACCGGCCCGGGCAAAAAGATTCTTCCCTTCCGACGGCGGCATCCGCACATCTTCTGCCCCCTGGATAAGAAAGACCGGCCGGGGCGCGATACGGCCGATATACTGCAGGGCTTCAATCTGCGCAAAGCGGATTTTCAGTTTAAGCTGTACAAATAAAAGTGTGATTAAAACCAAAGGGAATTTCGGTACATTATAGAATAGTTTTGCATACCGTACAATAACGTCTGCCGGCCTTCCAAATGCGCTTTCAGCAACCAATGCTTCGATTTCAGGAATCTGTGCGGTCCCTAATATGCCGATGGTCGCACCCAATGAGACGCCCAAAAGACCTATATGCACTGAGGCATGCGGTTTTTGTGCTTTTAAAAATTCAACGGCAGCGATGAGATCCTTGGTTTCATGAAGCCCCAGCGATGAGCTTGTTCCCCCGCTTTCACCATGATTCCTATAATCAATATATAACAGATTGTACTTGCCGCGGTTATGTAAAAAAAACGAATTAGGGAGAATATTGCCTTTATGCGCCCCCCACCCATGAAGCAGAATAATCGTTGCATTAGATCCTTGACAGGGAACAAACCACGCATGTATCTTTATATTATCAGATGATATGAGCGAGTGTTTTTCATACTCTAATCCATAATCTTGGGGTGATGATTCGAGTTTTAACCGGGGGATTTTAAGAACAAGGCCGGCGGAGAACCAGCCCCAGATAAAAACAAAAATGCCTGTACCAAGTGCAGCACCAATCCACATCTGCGTTTTCCCGTATAAAAAATTAGGTATAAATATGTTTTTTTGACGGATAGATTCCTTTGGTAACTTCCCGTTTGTACCGCTGAACAGCTGAATGTATTGTCTTATTCAGGTGAGCATATTGTTTAACAAAACGAGGCAATAAACCGTTGTATAATCCCAAGATATCATTTATCACTAAAATTTGTCCGTCACATTTTCGGCCGGCCCCTATGCCGATAACAGGGATGTGCAGATTCTGCGCAATGGCGGCACCAACATTTTCCGGGATACACTCCAATACGAGTGCAAAAACACCC
This sequence comes from bacterium, assembly GCA_043811735.1. Lineage (GTDB taxonomy): Bacteria > Elusimicrobiota > JBDRMW01 > JBDRMW01 > JBDRMW01 > JBDRMW01. The sequence goes on along the minus strand of JBDRMW010000127.1, from coordinate 14,673 downwards.
AGAGATTGCAGAAGCTCAGCATCTTTATATATTTTTTCCTGTTCTTTTCTGCTTCGTCCCTGCACACGATAGCCGCCCAATCGATTGATCCCCTGAGGGGTAAGCCCCAGATGTCCCATCACGGGTATTTCATGATCGAGAAGCGTTTGAATAGTTTTTTTTTACTTCTTTGCCGCCCTCAATCTTTACTGCCTCGGCACCGTCTTTCATGAGCATTCCCGCATAGTTTAAACTTTCTCTGCGGGAAAAATTATAGCTCATGTACGGCATATCAACCACCAGAAGCGCCCGCGTATTCCCCCGTCTTACTGCTTTTAAGTGAGTGCGCATATCATCAATAGTAACAGGAATCGTAGAATCATATCCCAGTTCAACCATGCCGAGTGAGTCCCCCACCAGAATAACATCTATCCCAACCCGGTTAAATATTTGGGACATATAAAAATTATAACAGGTTAACGCGGAAATTTTTTCTCCGTTTTTTTTCATTTTTTGCAATTCATATGTGGTTATTTTTTTATGCATATATTATGGGATAATCCCCGCACATCTTCTGTGAAAACCCGGATGCACCGCCCCGGGAGAGATCTCAACAAGGGGTTTAAGCACAAACATTCGTTCATGCATGCGTTTATGCGGGATTATGAGCGATTTTTTTTTAAATTTGTTCTTCCCGTATAATAGAACGTCCAGATCAATCGCACGCGGCCCGTACCGATAACTGACCCTGCGCCCCAGAGCGCGCTCAATCTCCTTTAAACTTTTCAATAATTGTTCCGCTTTCAACCGTGTTTTTATTTTTACCACTCCATTTATAAAATCCGGTTGTTTTTTTTCATACATCGGTTTGGTCTTGTATAATCTGGAGCATGCTACCATATGTATGCCCGGAACATGTGAAATCAATTGAACCGCTTTGGTAATGTTTTTTTTCTTATTACCAAGGTTTGAACCCAATCCCACATAAGCAATAACCATGTATTTAAAAAATGCCGTTGACTCTGTTTTTTTTTAATTTTAAATTTTAAATCTTAAATTTGCAGTTTAAATACTACCATTTAATCTTTGATATGCGTTCAACCGCTTCAATTATACGATATTCATTGACCGTCAAGCTGAAACGCACATATCCTTCGCCGGATGCTCCCAATCCGCTCCCGGGTGTTGAAACAATACCTGCTTCTTCAAGCAGTACTTCAACGCATTTTTGCGAGCTGATATGATGCGGTGTTTTTGCCCATACATAAAACGTTGCTTCAGGCGTCTGCACATCCCATCCATATTTGCGTAATCCGTCACAAAGCAGGTCCCGCCTCTTCTTATAAATGGCTCTCATATCTTCAACGCATGCATGCGAAGCAGATAAGGCAGTAACACCAGCTTCCTGGACCGCATTAAACACCCCTGAATCATAATTATCTTTCACCGCACTTAAGGTCTTTATAACCTTCGCATTACCGCAAACCCAGCCGATCCGCCATCCGGTCATGGAAAATGTTTTTGATAATGAGTGGAACTCAACACCTGCATCTTTTGCGCCGGGAACTGAGAGAAAACTTATCGGAGGATTTTCATAATAAAGCTCAGAATATGCCGCATCATGCGCAACAAGAATATTATATTTATCCGCAAATGCGATTACCTTAACAAAAAACTCCGCATCAGCAACCGCCGAGGTTGGATTGTTGGGATAATTGAGAAACATGATTTTTGCTTTGCGGGCAATATCAGGCGGAATCGCATCAAGATCAGGTAAAAACCGGTTATATTCTTTAAGCGGCATAAAATACGGCTCTCCTCCGGCCATAATCGTTCCCGTATGATATACCGGATATCCCGGTTCAGGAACCAATACGACATCCCCCGGATCAATAAAACCTAAAGGAAGATGCCCGATCCCTTCTTTTGAACCGATAATTGCATGAACTTCCGATTGAGGATTTAATGATACCCCAAACCTCACTTCATACCATTTTGACACCGCTTCACGAAACTCCTTAAGGCCTGATCCAAACGGATAATGATGATTCGCTGCTTTTGCTAATGCCCGCTGGCCTGATACAACAATATGTTTCGGTGTTTCAAGGTCAGGATCACCTACCCCGAAAGAAATAATATCAACGCCTCTTTGCACAGCTTCTTTTTTTCTTTTATCTAAATCAACAAACAGATACGGCGGAAGTTTTTTTAATTTTTTATTTTCTTGAAATTTCATGAGATTTAAACTTTTTCTTCCAATTTTTTAAAAATACGGTATATCCCGATCATTAATAATATACATAAAATTAATGCGGCAGAATTGACAATCCATCCTTCAAAAATGCCCGGCTCGTAAGGGTATCCTTCATACCCAAAATCCTGCAGTGTTTTTGACGTACAAACAACCTTCAGGAAAGGAATAATTTTTGTAAAAATTCCGCCCTCACATACCATTAATGCCCATAGCAGCCAAAAAAGAACGGCAATGCCCATAATGACCGCCGCGATCATCACGGCGATATGTGCCGGATCATAAACCGGATCATCTGGATGCACATCCTGTTCGCTTAAAAATAAATTGATCTTATGTAAAACAGCTTTAAGCTTCACCCAACATATTCTCCATACCGTATAAACCGGGCTTTTTTCCGTATATCCACAGCGCAGCGCAGAGCGATCCCGCGGCAAACGCGGCGCGCGAATCTGCTTTATGCGTCAGTTCTATTCTCTCTCCGGGACCGGCAAAAACGACCGTATGTTCACCTACAATATCTCCGGCACGCACCGCATGGATACCGATCTGCTTGTGCGGCCTTTGCCCAAGATTTCCTTTTCTGCCATAGCACGTATCATGAGTATCAATGATTTTTGAAATAATATCTGCTAATTTAACCGCAGTCCCCGAAGGAGCATCTTTCTTTTTATTATGATGAGTTTCAATGATTTCAATATCATAGTTTGAAAGCGCCTGTGAGGTAATCTCAACTAACTTGTTTAATAAATGAACTCCGGGACTCATATTAGGAGACAAGAAAACAGGAATTTTCTGCGCTGCTTCTTTTATTTCCTTAAGCTGTTCTTTTGAAAATCCGGTGGTGCCAATTACAATTGGTTTTTTGGCAGCAACCGCAGAGTGAATATTTTTCATGGCTGCACCGGCTGCGGTAAAATCAATAACCACATCGGCTTCTTTCATAATTGCTGTATCTGAGGTAATACGCAATCCTGTTGACTTAACGTTTGTACAATCAGGATGGCCGGCCTGTTCAAGACCAGCGACTACGGTCATGTCCGGGGAAGCTTGTGCGAGTTCAAAAATCATTTTTCCCATTTTCCCTGCAATGCCTGCAATAATAATTTTTATCATATGTTTAACCCGTAATCTTTTAATGTTTCTCTTAGTTTCTTTGTATGCTCTTCACTCATCGGCAGTAACGGCAGACGCAGATCAGGCAGACACATGTTCAACATTCCCATCGCGGTTTTAACCGGAATAGGATTAGTTTCAATAAAAAGCGCCTTAATAAGCTTAAACATCCTTAAATGCAGTTCCCGGGCACGGGATATATCCCCCTTATTCCAGCATTCAACCATCTCTTTTACATCCCGCGGAATCAGATTCGCCGCAACCGAGATTACTCCTTTCCCTCCTATTGCAAGGAGCGGGAGTGTCAGCGAATCATCACCGGAGAGCAGACAGAAATTTTCACCTAAGGTGCGGATAATTTCACTTGCTTGATCCATATTACCGGAAGCTTCTTTAATCCCCACAATGTTTTTATTATCCTGCGCAAGCCGAATCACGGTTTCAGGCAGAAGATTTACACCCGTTCTGCCCGGAATATTATACAATATAACCGGCAAATCAACTGCAGCGGCAACATGGGAAAAATGCTGGTACAATCCTTCTGGTGTCGGTTTATTATAATAGGGAACAACCAGCAATAAACTGTGCGCGCCTGCTTTTTTTGCAAATCTGCTCATTTCAATGGTTTCCTCAGTTGAATTAAAACCAGTACCTGCTATCACCGGAATCGATCCTCCTGCTTCCTTGACCACAATATCAATTACTTTTTCACGCTCGCTGTGCAAAAGCGTGGATGATTCTCCCGTGGTTCCGCACGGCACCAGGCCGCTGGTACCCTGTTCAATATGAAAATGAACAAGATTTTTTAGTTTTTTCTCATCAATTTTCCCATTTTTAAACGGGGTGACTAGTGCAACATATGACCCAGAAAACATGATCTTCTCCTTAATAGCTTATTGAGACATTCCTCAAAGAGGTCTGTCCCCTATATTAAAACTTCTCCTTCGAAACATATCCGTACCGGCCCTTCTAAATATATCTGATTGACACCACAAGAAACAATTAACACATCGCCGCCCGCCGTGATGCACTGTACCGGGGATTTCACCAGGCCTAATCGAACGGCGATCACCGCTGAAGCCGTAACTCCCGTACCGCACGCAGAGGTTTCAGCTTCAACACCGCGTTCATAGGTACGCACATTAATGGTATGCGCGTTTTTCTTAGATACAAAGTTCACATTGGTTCCCTGCGGTTTAAAGATTTTGTTATATCTAATAGGCCTGCCGATTAAATCGATATTTATTTTTTTATTGTCTTTTACAAAACAAACCGCATGGGGAACGCCGGTATTAATTGAATGCAGTTTTATCTTTTTACCTTGTATTTTCATGCTCCTGTGGAGTTTCATTGAATGAGGCTGCCGCATAAAAAGTTTAACTGAATTACTCTGGATCTGCGCCCGGTAGAGACCCGCATCCGCGGTAAAGCGCATATCGATGGGAGCCGTCCCGCTCCAGTAAGCGAACATGGCAATGCAGCGCGCGCCATTGCCGCACATAGATGCCCGTGATCCATCAGAATTATAATAAATCATTTTAAAATTGTGTGCCGGTGCATTTTCCAGCACCAGCAGTCCATCAGCACCGATACTGAATTTTCGTTTGCAGAGATGCCGGGCGAGGCCGGAAAGATTTTTTGGAAGTCTTTTATCCCGATTATCAATTAAGACAAAATCATTTCCTCCTGCACTCATTTTAATAAATTTTATTCGTCTTCGTCCTGATGACATACGCACTCCCGACGTTTAAACTTCCTGGTCAACCAGATCCCCGTAATCTTCTCGTTCCCGTATAAGTTTGGTTTTACTTCCCGTAACCATAACTTCTGCTGCGCGCAGGCGTGAATTATACTGGGAAGACATAGCAAATCCATAGGCACCGGCAGCTTTAATGCATAAAATATCGTTATGCTCGGGTTCAGGCATAGGCCTGCCTTTAGTAAAATGATCGCCTGTTTCGCATATCGGGCCGACAATATCCGCACGAATGATCTTACTTCTTTTTCTTTTCTGCACCGGAATAATATCATGATACGCATCATATAAAACCGGCCGCATCAGATCATTCATGGCTGCATCAACCACAATAAAATGCTTCATATCAGTTTTTTTCTTATACAGAACTCGCGTTAAAAGCACGCCGGCATCTCCGCATATGCTTCTCCCTGGTTCAAGAATCAAGGTCAACCCCGTCTTTCGTATCATTGGAATAACCGCACGGGCAAGTTTGTGGGGCGCAGGAGGATGCTCACGATTATTATATTGTATACCTAATCCGCCGCCGATATCCACATATGTTATCCGAATACCCAACATTTCAAGGCTTTTGATAATCTCAACTAATTTCTTCACCGTTGCAATATACGGCTGAACCGTCAAGAGCTGAGAACCGATATGCGCTTGTATGCCAACGATTTCGATATGCATAAGTTTACGAGCTTCAAGAAAATGCTCAATCACATGAGGAAAATGTATGCCGAATTTATTCTCCTTTTTACCCGTGGTAATATGTTTATGCGTTAATGCATCGATATCAGGATTTATACGAAATGCAACAGGCGCTTTAACCATCAGTTTACGCGCAACCTTATTGATTGCGATAAGCTCATCCAGGGATTCAACATTAAACATGAGTATTTCTTCACGCAATGCATATCGAATCTCTTCTTCAGTTTTTCCTACCCCGGAATACACTATACGTCCAGGATCAATGCCTGCACGCAGCGCTTTAAACAGTTCGCCGCCGGATACAATATCAGCACCGGAACCTAAGTTTTTTAAATCGCGCAGAATAGAAATATTCGAGTTTGCTTTTACCGCATAGCAGATACGATGCGGAACCGAAGCAAAAGCCTTTGTGTACCGTGTAAAATTATTTCGAATGATACTACGGTCATATACAAAAACAGGGGTGCCGTATTTCTTGGCTATACTGTTTAAAGGTATATTATCACAGTGTAAACTTTTGTTAATATATGTATACATAATGCTACATATTACTTCTTTTAAAACCTCTTTGTCAATTTTTATCGGGCTTATCGGGCTTAAAAAAAACTGCCCGCTGCGCTAATTTTTTCCTGGGTGTTACCCCCACACCAAATAAATTTGGTGTGGGGGTATACCAAATAGTATTTTTATTGTATAATAATTTAGATTATATCCTTTTTAAGGATAAGGAGAAAACCTATGGAAACACGTTATTTAAAGAAAGTTTCATTCTTAAGCGAGCTTTCGCAGGCAAATCTTAAACTTCTCACCCGTATAGCAAAAAAACTAACCTGTAAAAAAGGCGAGGAGATCTTTTCTATTTCTTCCAGCGGGCAGACCCTGTATATCGTAACCAGCGGGAAAATAAAAATATTCACTTCTTCCCCTTCAGGCAAAACGAAAGTGCTTGATTATTTAGAACGCGGAGATTTTTTCGGCGAGATGTCTTTATTAGATCAGGAGACCAGGTCAGCTTCTGCATGCGCACTCGTTGATTCAGAGCTCATAACCATTAACCGCAAAGATTTCCAGAAACTCCTTAAGAATCAGCCTGATCTTGCACTCTCGTTCCTCCGGGTGCTCTGCAACCGGTTACGGCGGGCAGACAAAGAAATTGAAGCACTGACCTTTCAGAATGTCTTAGGCAGAATCGCCATAATTCTTCTTGATTTTGCTGACCGATACGGCAAAGAAACACCGGAAGGGATTTGTCTCGATACTGATTTTACGCATCTTGATTTAGCTCAGCTTGCCGGCACCGCGCGGGAAATGATAACCAGGATCATAACCAGATTTAAAAAAACCGGCTGTATCCAGTTAAATGAACAAACCAAACGTGTTACGATAATAGACCGGGACAAACTAAAAAGTTTTATTTACTAATCATGAAATTTTCTACCATCCGCGGCACCCGCGACATTTTTGGGATCGATATTCAAAAAATGCGGTTTATTGAAAAATCCGCTCAACAGATTTTTTCATTGTACGGGTATGAAGAGATACGCACACCCATATTTGAAGAAACAGGCCTCTTTACCCGTTCAATCGGTGAATCAACCGATATTGTTGAAAAGGAAATCTACAGCTTCACTGATAAAGGAGGCCGGCGTTTAACTCTCCGCCCTGAAGGAACCGCTTCGGTTGTACGCGCATATCTGCAGGATCACATTCACAAGCGCCAGCAGGTAACACGTTTGTATTATATGGGGCCCATGTTTCGATATGAACGGCCGCAGGCAGGAAGATTCAGAGAATTCAGACAGATCGGTGCTGAAATATTTGGTGTGAACTCACCCTCAGCAGACGCTGAAATGATACTGATGAATCTGCAGGTATTACACTGTGCAGACTTGAAAGATATTTCATTACACATTAACAGTGTGGGCTGCGTTTCATGCAGAGCGGATTACATTAAGGAACTTATTTACTATGCGAAATCTCACCTATCATCCTTGTGCGATAACTGCAAAAAACGCCTTACCACTAATCCTTTAAGAATCCTTGACTGCAAAAGCAAAGAATGCAAAACGATTCTTGTCCAGGCACCACACCTTACTGAGTATCTTGATGATACATGCAAATCAAATCTTAACCAGGTTATCTCATTTCTTGAGAATGCAGGTGTACAAAGAAAAGATATTACTATTGATCCAAACCTGGTTCGCGGCCTCGATTATTATACCGGTGTTGTTTTTGAGTTTAAATCAGGAAAATTAGGCGCACAGGACGCGGTATCAGCAGGCGGGCGGTATAATAGGCTCGTGGAAGATCTCGGGGGACCATCAATACCTGCCGTCGGCTTTGCACTCGGGACTGACCGCCTTATTATGCTTTTTCCCGAAGAGCTTGTTCCTGCTGAGAATAACCGGAAGATTTTTATTGCAGTTATCGCCGAAGAAGCTCACCTGCTTGCTTTTCAAACCGCACAGAAATTAAGAGCAATCGGATGTCAGGTTGAAGTAGAAATGCTTGATCGAAGTATTAAATCACAGCTCAGTTATGCATCTGATAAAAACTTTACGCATACCGTCATTCTGGGAGAAGATGAATTAACAAAAGGTTATGTTACCTTAAAAAATATGCAGACAAAAACCCAGCAGCAGATCCCTTCCATAGAAGCCCTCATAAAAACCTTATCAATGTAGGATTTTAGGGTTTGGGATATGTGTCTGATGAGTATCGGTCAATAAGGAAATCAATAAATCTTACTATGGGTTTATATTTGATGAAACGCCGGCGCAGTTTGTAGAGACGGGCAAGAAATCTTCGTTTGACATACCGCGTTGCTTTATTCAATGAATCAGCTTCTTCAATATAGGCACTTTGGCAGTTCCTAATAGACCTCCATAACACCGTGTCAATCACATATACAATAAATTCTTTAGTAATACCCAATTCTTCCTGCTTATACACGGTTTCTGAGAGTGCAAAATCGCCGGTCTCTTCATTATAACTGTCAAAACTATACTTTGGCGCCCCGATACCGATATGTGAAGCCAAATTGGCGATCGTTTTAGGAACTCCCGTTACTACACAAAGCCCCATAAGAATTAATACAACAACCCAGTGTTTCATATATTCCTCATTGTAACATATTTCTTATTATTAGTATATCCATTCTATGTAAAATTCGTATTAAGTTTTTGTAAAATTATTGTAAAATATTTTTTTCCATTTTCCATTTTAATCAGAAGAGTGTCGGAGATCTCTTTTTCGATTTTTTAAGAATCAGTTATCTAATAATTCCAATATGAACTAAAGGAATCGAGAGATAACACGGTAATTTTTCGATTTAACTTATATGATTCTTTGCCGGGATATAGCACCCAAAGCTTATGTAAATTGAGATCATCTATTGCAATCTGCATAGACTTAGTAATTCGGGGAGCATCTGAATATTTGAATTCAATCCCCCAATTTTTCCCTTTATCCTGCCAGAAAAGATCCAGCTCTGCTCCTGCATGAGTATTCCAAAAAAACAGCTCTTCATTCCTTTTACCAATTATTTTTGATACAGATTCCAATACAAAACCTTCCCAGGATGCCCCTAATTTATTATGAGATAAAAGCTGGTTTGTATCCTCAATTGACATCAAAGAATGGAAAATACCTGCATCTCGAATGTATATTTTTGGCCTTTTAACAAGTCGTTTCCCAACATTCACATGCCATGGATGAAGTACACGTACCATAAATGTATTATCCAATATCTCAATATACTTTCTAATAGTAACATCTGATATCCCAAATGATCTTCCAAGTTCAGAATAATTCAATACCTGCCCATGATAATGGCTTAACATAATCCAAAATTTACGTAATGTATTTGATGATATTGATATACCGAGCTGCGGAATATCTTTTTCAAGAAAAGTGCTTATATAATGAGAAAGCCACGTGGTACTTACTCGATCTGATGCAGCTAAAAATGATCGCGGATATCCCCCGCGTAACCATAATTTCTTAATTTGAGTTACTCCCACATCAGCAATAGTAAATCCACTTAAATAGTAATACCCGATTCTGCCAGCCAATGACTCTGAGCTCTGTCTCATAAGATTACCCGAAGCACTCCCAAGAATAAGATATTTCTGCTTCGGTTTATTATCTACAAGATAACGTATGAGGTTAAATAAGTCAGGAAGCCGCTGAATCTCATCAATAACAATGAGCCCTTCCAATTCTTCAAGGGTTAATTGTGGCTGTTCTAACCGCACGAGATCTCTGGGATTTTCTAAATCAAAATAATGATTATATCTTAAATGTTTAGCAAGAAATGTCTTACCAGATTGGCGAGACCCAAGAATTCCAGTGACCGGAAAAGTTTTAATGAGTCTTTTTATTTCTTTTATATCATGATGTCTCTGAATGATGTTCATTATTAATCATTGTATATTATTTACCTTGAAATGTCAAATAACATCTTAGATATTTCAAGGATAATAAATAGGGGACAGCCACCCAATATGATTGTTGGGGTAAAAACAGAGAACAATTGTATTGATTGTTCTTTGTTTTTACATAACTCTTTGTATGACCTGAGGGAGCGGACGGATGGGCACCATGGGAGAGTTCCCCATGGGGTTCGGAGACATCGGCAATGCCGCCATGCGGGAGGTTTTTGATCTCTTTTTTATGTTCCTCTTATAAGACGCGAAAGAGAGTTAACAAACATGCTTATAAATACAATAAAAACAGCATGTATTGATGTCTGCCCCCAGCCGACTATGCCGTGCATCCCCCGTAATCCGTATATAACGAGCAAGAGCGCTGCAACCGATATTGAAACCGCAAGCGTGACCTTCCTGGTGGAATAAAGCCCCGTTGCAACGGGCGTAAGCAGGAAGAGAATCCACAACGGGCCCCAAAAACTGCCTAAATAATACATAAATAAAATATTAAAAATTAAATTTGCTGCTAATCGAAAACTTCCTATAGTTTTTGCCCATTCGTTTTTTTTCTGAATCAATAATGCGGTAACTACATTTAATACAATGCTTAAGCCAAGCAGGGATAATACAATCCGATATATGTAGGTTTCAAACCGGACAAACACGAGCGCTGATCCAATAAGCACAATAGCAAACGGCGTAAAATAACGGTTGATTAACAGCATATATTCTTTCTGCATAAAAAATATCCTCCTTTATATAATTCTTGTACTTATTATACTTTAATTTATAAGAAGTTTTCCAATTTTATTAAAAATATTATATGATACTAATCATCACTTAAAATAGGAGCTACCCAATGTGCGGGATTGCCGGCATATTAGCTGAAGGCAGCAATACCATTAAACCGGATATTTATATTAGCAAGATACAAAAAGCATTGCAGCATCTTTCCCATCGGGGGCCTGATGCCTCAGGCATTCATATAGATAAAGACCAAAAAATAGTTTTCGGCCATACGAGGCTTTCAATTTTAGATCTTTCAGCACGGGCAAACCAGCCCATGCAATTGGATGATTTAAATATTACGATTACCTATAATGGTGAAATCTATAATTTTAAAAGTTTAAAAAAAGAATTAGAAGAACTTGGAGAAGTGTTTTTTTCAACCAGCGACACCGAAGTACTGCTGCGCGGATACCGCAACTGGGGATTTGACCAGCTCCTGTCCCGGCTGAACGGCATGTTCTGTTTTGCCCTCTATGACAGCACAAAAAAACTTTTTTTTCTTGCCCGCGACCGGGTAGGCATAAAACCGGTCTATTATGCTGAAAAAAACGGATTTTTATTTTTTTCATCTGAGGTTCAAGGATTATTGGATATCTGGCCGGGAAAAAGGAATCTTAATTTGCAGTCTTTATATCTTTATTTAAGTTTTAAGTTCACCCCCTCACCGCTCACCTTATTTGAAGGAATTAAACGGCTCGAACCGGGAAGTTACGCCGTATCCAGACCACACCAACCCTTAAAAACCATAAAATACTGGAATCCTTTGCAAAAAAGCAGCACGCATCATCACGTTGAATCGCTGGAAGCTTCAGTTGATCGTCTATTTACTGAATCAGTCAACCACCGATTGGTCAGCGATGTTCCCATCGCAACTTTTTTAAGCGGCGGGATTGATTCCAGTCTAATCGTTGCTAAATTAAACCAGCTTAATATCAATCATCCAACTACGTATTCGATCGGGTATAAAGATTTAGACCAGTTTAATGAATTAACCTATTCACGCATGATCGCCCAGCGATATCCCATAAACTACCGGGAAATAATAACTGATGCAAAAGAAACTGAACAGATATTATGCGATGATAAGCTGATTCTCGATGAACCAATTTCAGACTGGATATGGGTCCCGCTCTACGTATTAAGCAGGCAGGCACGACAAGATAAATTTAAAGTTATCCTCTTAGGAGAAGGAAGTGATGAACAGTTTGTCGGTTATGATTCAATGATGAAACTTATGCGCGAACAGAATCATGTTAGTTTTCTCTTAAAATCCATGCCGTGGCTGGCAAAAGCGGCCTTATCACTTATGTCCCCCTATATACAAAAATCATTTCATGGCCACCGCACATTCGATCTCTTGCGAAGGATTGCGCAGCATGAACCATTATATACCGGCAGTTCAATGGCTTTTTGGGAGACCCAAAAACAACAGGTTATTGGCACCAGATTATCTAATCACCTTATGCACCGGCCGCCGCATGCACACAATTCATGGGAAGAGGAGTATCAGATCGCTGGATATACTTCACATCTTCATGATTTTTATTCTGAACATGCAGATAATCCTGAAGACCTGATTAATCGGGTCTGTTATGTGGAAATATACACCAAAATGATTGAAATCCTTCTGCACCGCGTTGACCGCATAACGATGCAAAATTCGATTGAAGCCCGCGTACCATTCTTAGACCATCATCTGGTTAAAAAAACATTCGCTATCCCCGGCCCGGATAAAATTAAAGGCAATGTACAAAAAGCATTCCTTAAAAAAATCGCCTCCCCTTATTTGCCTAAGGAAATACTAACCAGAAAAAAAATGGGATTTTCTTTTCCGTTTAAAGAATGGCTTAAAGGATCTTTAGGCAAAATAGTTGAAGAAACATTTATAAACAGCAGATTATGCAAAGAAAACTATTTAAATCTTAAGTTTTGTTTAGCTGTTCTTACTATGCATCGAGATGGAAAAAAAGATTATGCATCTCAAGTTTGGACTTTGTATAATCTCTGCAGATGGCATGACCGATGGATATCTTGAAACCTATATTATGAGTGTTAAAAAAATTGCTGTTATCGCGCGGAATATCTCAGGAAAAACAGGTACCAGCAACACCATCTTAAAACAAGCTCAATGGCTGGCAGAAAAAAACTGGGATGTAACACTCATCGGAAGCAGAATTAATAAAGAGCTCATAACGCATCCCTATATTCATACAAAGTATATTCCTGATGTAAGAATCGGCAGTTATCTCAAACGCAGGGTCTTTGCTGCCTGGGCAGGATTATTGACCAGAAACCATAGGTTTTCTCTGGTACACGGCCACGGGGACAGCTTGTCTCAAGATCTCTTAAGCCTGCATAACTGCGTGCACAAAACCCATGAAGAGCTCTACAAAGACAATTCCCGGCTGCACTCAGGTGCTGCAAAGATACATGCCCTGCAATTACAACACAAGAAATTTAAATATCTTATTGCAAACTCAAAACTCATGAAAGATGATTTAATTAACCGGTATAATATTTTTAAAGATGACATAACGGTCATATATCCGGGCCATGATCCTGCGCAGTTTAACACGAATGACAAAGAGCGCTCAAGGAAGGAAATCTTAACCAAATTACGGATCCCTCAGAATAATTTTATCATAGGATTTCTTTCTTCGGGAGATTTTAAAAAAAGGAATTTATTCACCCTGCTTAACTCCTTAAGCCTGCTCCCAAAAAATGAAAAAACAGCGTTTACCTGCATAATAGCCGGCTATGATAAAACGATTCCCTGTTATATTAATCATGTAAAAAAACTAGGCATTGCTGATCATGTAATATTTACGGGTACCCTTACCGACACCGCGCCCTACTATAAATCGTTTGATGTTTATGTTCATCCTGCATATTTTGAGGAATTCGGTCAGACCGTTCAGGAAGCATCAGCCTGCGGGGCACCCGTGATTACCACCCGAACAACCGGTGCAAGCGAACTCTTCAAGAACGAGATGAAAGATTTTATCGTAAAAAAACCTGATGATGCTCAAAAACTTTCATCAATGATTTTATACTTAATGAAAAACCCTATCCAGAGGAAAAAACTCGCCTGCGCAGCCCCTGCAATGGTAAAACACAACACCTGGGATCACAATTTCACTCAGGTTTTAAATGTATACACCCAACTTATGCACACATCTAATTAAGCACGATTTCTGACAGATATAGCTATAAGGGAAAAAGGGAACAGTTCCCTTTTTCCCCTTTTTCCCTTTTTCTTTCTTTGCCTTTTTCTTTCTGGACTATTAAATAAAATGAATTTGGCCGATTCGATTAAGATAATAGTTGACCGCAGGCTTTCAACATCTTTAATAAACCCCCTCCCCAAACCTACAAGGATTTACCAGTGGCTGATCAGACGCAGCCATTAAAATATAAGATTACCCCTTTTACTACCTTTTATTTATTTGTCAGAAACGAATGAGATGAATTTTTGGTGGAAAAAGATTTTTCTTGCCAGGCAGAAAAAGCAAGCATAATTTTGAAAAAATAAATTTACAAATATTTTACATTTACTTAATAGAAACTTTACATGTTATTCATATAATTTATTAACATTATATGAAATATAAATTTACATGTGCTGCGAAGAAGTTTTTTACGTTCATTCTGTCTGCATG
>JBDRMW010000126.1:0-10638 GCA_043811735.1 bacterium | reverse complement strand
AAAATATTATTTTATCTTGAGCCCCCCTTAATCATGCCTGATCAGCAACATGTTAATTATTCAACTTTTATGGCTTCTACCGGACAACTCTGAGCAGTCTCTTTACATTCTTCTTCTAATGAAGGATCTACTTCAGCGTTTATAGGAACTGCTTTGTCTTCTTGCATCTCAAACAAATCCGGAGATGAACTAACGCAGAGTTCGCAGCCGGTGCAGAGTTCAGGATCAACAATTACTTTCATGAACGCGGGCTCCTTTCTTAAAAATATAATTATGGCTCTTCTAACTCTACTTCTTCCTCTTTTTCTTCGGTTAACGGGATATTTTTAAATGAAAATGGAACTGCTTTTTTTATAAATTTATCCGATTGAAATAAACTTATGTATTGTACATTATAGGTATTTGGAATTCCAGTAAATTCTTTAAAAATAACCAGTCTTTTTTCAAGGGCAGATCCTTTTTTCATCTTCCGTGAGAACCGGCTGCGTTTTTCGCCGAAATTCAATAATGCCCAGTTATATTTCTGCGGCCTGCTTTCGGGGAGCATAATCATATACAGCTGTTTCGAATACTTGGTTCCTTTATAATTCTTAATATTAAATACATTTATATCTTTTGCGTTCGGGAAGGGCGGCCCAATGATTTTTGAAACTTGATAATCTTTATCATTGATAGTTATATAAATATTTTCTTTGCTTTCGAAATAAAAACTTGTTTTATACACTAATGTCTGATCACCCAGGCTGTCCGTAAATGAAGTATAATGCCACAATATATTTTTCTCTTCAGTTGCAATATCAAAAAGGTAAAGTCTTAAGAGCTTGGCTATATGCAGATTTTTCTTAGGGTATTTTAAAATAATATAGATTTCATGCGCCTGATCCTCATCGCATACGATCATGGCAGCCTGCCCCCCAAAAATCTTAAACCAGTGACACTGATATAACGTATCAATTTTTTCGATATTCTGCCGCACAGGTGCTTTAAACAGAGCTTCACCTTTGAGCGAAGTCAACATCATATCTTTTTTTCCCGGCGTGTCAATATAAAACACTAATCTACCAATATTAGACACATGTTCTTTAAAATCATCCTCTTCTTCTTTAATAACCAAAGAGATCCCTGCATTAGTTTGTGCTTCGGTAATGATACATGTTGGATTTATAGCAGTTGGAATATCATCCAGCGCTGTCTCAAAAAAGATACTGCCGCGCAAACAGGGAATTTCGCCTTGACTTCCCAATGTTTGACGCCCTTTAAAACGTTTATTGTAATCAAAATAATCCAGAGACAGCAGTTGCAGCCGGTACCCTTTAACACGTGAAACATTCACCGGTTCCTGGGCCGCACAAATTGATGAGAAAAGGAGCATTCCTAATACAAATTTTTTCATAACGCTCTCCTAACTGTATAAACTTTTAAACGCCGCCTACTAATAGTTTTTTTATTCTCAACGTCGGCTGCGCATCACCTACCGGCACACCCTGGCCGTCTTTACCGCAGGTGCCTAAACCCCATCCCAGATCATTACCCAGCCGGTCAATATTGTTAAGCACCGCCGGTCCGTTCCCCAGCAGATTTGCACCGCGCACCAATCCTTTAATCCTGCCCTGCTCTATCCGGTATCCTTCTTCGACTTCAAAAATAAAATCACCGGTTGCGGTATTAACCTGGCCGCCTCCCATTTTTTTTACAAAAAGCCCCTCTGAGAGAGAACCAATAATTTCTGCCGGATCATCGGTGCCCGGTGCTATATATGTATTTGACATGCGCGGTATGGGCCTGCTGCGATAAGACTGTCTTCTCCCATGCCCGTTTGATTGAATGTTTTCCTTACGGGCTGAGTGCACATCATACAGGAATGTTTTCAAAAAGCCCTTTTCAATAAGCACGGTCTTCTGAGCAGGATTTCCTTCGTCATCATACCGGTATGATCCGCGCCGGTCCGGAATAGTCGGATCATCAACAACCGTAATAAGCGGAGAAGCTACTTGTTTTCCAAGCTTGCCGCAATAAACCGGTGAGATTCCTTTTTGAACCGCATCAGCTTCCAAACTATGCCCTACTGCTTCATGAATCATGGTACCGCCTGCTTCCGCTGAAATGACCACGGGCATCTCGCCGACCGGCGCATGCGGAGCTGATAGTTTCTCTACAGCACGCCTTGCTGCTGATAAACCCTGGCTACTAATATATGATTCATCCAGCAGTTCAAATCCTCCTAATCCTCCCATAACTTCGGTTGCCGTCTGCAGTATGCCCTTTTTGAACGCAATGACCGAAATCATTAATACACAATAGTTTTTCTGTTCATGAACAACCTGGCCGTATGAATTTAAAATACTGTTCTTTTTTTCTTTTTCGGCAAAGACAAAAACAACTTGTGATATTTCAGGCCCCGCGTTAAAAATAGTGCGGTATAATTTCTGCAATACCTGTATTTTATCTCCCAAAGAAACCGGGGACGAATCAATTGTTGCCGGATGTATATATGTATCATTCTTCTGAATGATAAGCACAGATTTATTTTTTTTTAAATCAGGGGTAAGTTTTTTTGACAACACAGCCGCATCGGGGTTACGGAGAGAATTCTGGTGCCCGAAAAAAACTGATTCGCCCTGCAGGTAACGCAATCCCACACCTGCATCTCTTCCGGCATTAATTTCTTCGACCCTGCCTCCGTCCCATCGAATCGTGGAAAATGACGTATCTTCAAAATAAAGATCCGCATAATCACCAAAAGACAAGAGCGGCATTAACGGTAACACATCAGAAATAATCATATACGGTTATTTTGCAGCGGGAAATTTTAATGTAAAACAGGATCCCTGGCCGATCGTTGATTTAACCGAGATATCTCCCCCGTGCGCAGTCATAATAATTTTAGAGAGCGCTAAACCCAATCCGGCTCCTTCGACCTGCCCGGTAAAACTTTCTTCGATCTGATAAAATTTAGAAAATATTTTTTCACGCTCTTCCGAAGGGATTCCCGGCCCGTTATCAGCTATATCAACAAAAACCCAGTCATCATTCTCGTGAGCAGACAACATGACTTTTTTTTCTATTCCCGTATTAAACTTAATCGAATTTTCTATTACATTCTTTAAAACATCCCGCACGAATGCCTGATCGACATTCACTGCTTTTACTTTTTTTAAGGATTCATCGCGCTCAATATGAGCTTTTCTTTCGACCACATATTTCTTCAAATGCATAATTGTATCGCTGACAATAATAGTAACCGGTACTTTTTTTAAATTAAGGTCCATGGTCTCTGATTCAAGGAGCGTAAAATTGAGGAGTTTATCAACCAGGGCAGTCAGCTTATCAGTCTGCGTTTTCATGGTTTTAAGCGCTTTAAGCTGAAAATCATTCATATTTGGCCCGTCTTCAAGCATCAGGGGAATATATCCTGCTATTGAAACCAGCGGTGTTTTTAATTTATGCGATATGAGGCTTAAAAAATTTCGTTTAAGTTTTTCTTCGCGCCTGACGGATGTAACATCACGGAAGACTGCTAAAAAACCGATTAATTCGCCGTCGTCTGACGACAACCGGTTAACCATGCCGTGCAAGATAAGCATCTTGCCTTGCTGCCGGGTAATCTCAATGGGAAAAACCTTCTCTCTCTTGTTAATGATCATCTCAACCGGAGGGATTACTTCAAACCCTTGAAGAAGCTCTGTAATATTTTTCCGGGCATAATTTTTATCCCCGAATCCGAGCAGCCGGCAGGCGCCTTCGTTGGTGAGCACGGTTTTCCCGATCTCATCTATAAGTAACGCCCCGTCAGACATTTCGGAAAAAACCATTTCAATTTTTTCTTTTTCTTCCTTAAGGCGGTTGAACAGCTGAGAATTTTCAATCGCAATGGCCGCCTGAGACGCAAATGCTTCAAAAACATGCTGATCCGCATCATTAAAATCCTCATTATTTACCTGATTAATCGCTTCAACAACACCTAAGAGTTTACCCTTGGCAATTAAGGGAACCGCGAGGATATTGCGTGTTTTGAAATTCGTTTTATTATCACCTTTTTGAGACCACCGCGGATCCAGGGCAGTATCATTTACAATAACTGATTTTTTTTCTTTCGCTACCCATCCGGCTATTCCTTCTCCCACTTTAAGCCGCATCTCCTTTATTTCATCCCCTTTTTCTCCCAAGGCAACATTAAAGACCAGCTCATTGGTCCGCTCATCAAGAAGAAGCAGTGATGATGCTTCACTTTTAACTACCTGTGAAGCAAACTCCATAATGTTTTCAATGAGCTCGGGAGTTTCAATCTTTGATGAAAGTATCCTGGACACATCAATCAGGAGCTCCATATCCTTCTGTCTAAGTTCCATTATGATCCGCCTTTTTTTTATTCAAATCAGTATCAGGGGTTACAATCCCTCCGGACATAATAAAGAAAAATGCCTCATCAGTCGTCATTTTTAAGAAAATGACTTCATCCTGCGGGACCATAACCAGCACACCCGATGTCGGATTAGGCGTAGTAGGAACAAATACATTAATCAAATGTTCCGGCGTAATATGCTGAATCGTCTCCCAGGTGTCTGAAGTCACAAATCCAATTGAGAAAAGTCCTTTGCGCGGATATTCAATCAGCACAACCCGGCGGAAAGCAACTTTCGTCACGGTTAACTGATCAATTAGACGCCGGATGCTTAAATATATATTTTTAACCAGGGGTGTCCGCTCAAAGAGAAGTTCAAATAATGCGAAAATCTTCCTGCCGAAAAAATTAGTCGCAATGAGGCCGATCATCCATATTATGACCAGCGTCAAGGCAATTCCTAAAATAAATATTAAATAATCGCTGTATTTAACATCCAGATATTCACGGAACAGGGGTTTAAGAAGCGGGGAAGACAGGCGGCTTAAAAAAGTTGAAATAAAATAGATGATGTATACGGTGACAAATATCGGTAAAGACGTAATGAGACCGGTTAATAAATAGTTTCTTCTGCGCGGCTGAGGTTTTTTAGTTTCCATTCTTTTACATGTAATGATATATATATTTGAAATGCATGTTTAACAGTATAACAAAATTGTTTTCATCTAGTCAATATAACCTTAAGTGGAGTGTTTACCCGTTTTTTATTTATACATACAAATAATGTCAGGGGATAATCTGGGAACGAATAAAAATTTTAGGATTTTTTTGTGATAAAATTTGGAAACTTTATTCGAGCTGTTTGACGGGAAAAAAGTCTTCGACTTTTTTCCCGGAGTTCTCGAATAACCGAATTTTATCACAAAAAAATCTGTTAAGAAATTTTTCTTCGGTTGAC
Source organism: bacterium (assembly GCA_043811735.1). Classification (GTDB taxonomy): domain Bacteria; phylum Elusimicrobiota; class JBDRMW01; order JBDRMW01; family JBDRMW01; genus JBDRMW01. The sequence goes on along the minus strand of JBDRMW010000126.1, from coordinate 5,338 downwards.
AAATTATTCCCTGACATTTTTTTACATTTCTTATACATATTTTTATTTATTTTTCAACGCATATTGCATATATGAATTAAAAAAACGGGGGGAAACTCCTCAATCTTAACAACCCAAGAAATACCCCCGCGGCTAACTTCTTAGACTTGCTTTTATAAGAATAAATAAGTATATTCTAAAAACACAAGGCACAAGACAAGAGGCGGGCACGGTTATGAAAAGCCAGTTTGCATATAAAAGCATAATCATCGCGTTTATTATTGTGATAATATCTATTACGATAAAGAAGATGAATCAGGATACAAATTATTTAAAACCGGATATCAAACCGATTGTTAATGCAGATCGTTCCCCCACAATTCAAACTATCAATGATACGGACAAACCGATACATTCTCAACCGGAATCGACTGAGGCCGCTTCCTTACCTTCAGAGATCACCCCAACAGCTCCTCAATCAGACCGGGATAAATATCCGCCGATTAATCCGATTTACACCAGAGAATGGAAAGGATCGTATTGTGGATTGACCAAGGCATATCAAACAATTATTCGTGATGCTGAAAATTGGGAAAATATATGGACCGTATTTACCCGGGACCGGCCGCGCCGAGTCTTAATTCCGCAGATTGATTTTTCAAAAAACTCAGTTGTTGTACTCTGTATGGGTTCACAACAAAGCAGCGGGTACAGCATTCACATTGATTCTGTTGAAAAAACCGACGATTCAATTACGGTCTATTATACAGAAACACGACCGAATCCTGACAACCAGCAAAGCGCTCCCTTGCCCAGTCAACCATATCATCTTAAAGTGATACCCTATACCGCGGCACACATACAATTTAAAAAAATTTAACACATCTCTGCCATGCGTGATTATTCGGTTATTTCTTTCGATGATTTTTTTTCTTGAGATTTCTGCGCAGTTTTTTGGATCTCATCTTGTTTACGCGGTGCCATTTTTTCTTTATATCTGCAAGACGTGATCGAAGTTTAATTGCTTTTTTCTTATGTTCAATCATGCGTTTCTGTAAAGGGAAAGGTTTAAGCGGATCTTTTAAATAATCTACCCGGGTCTGTTCACCTGCAGTTAACACAATCGGATCGGACAGTTGATAAAAACCATCATGCACCGAAAATACTTCAATTTGTCCCTCAAACAATCCAACCTGGGTAGTCTCATCTCCTTCGGTTTCAACCGCCACTTCAGTCCCGCGGATACCTACTACCGAGGTTTTTGTGCGGATATGCATTTCTTCTTTTGGCTGAAGAAGCTTTTTAATAGTAATAATTAATGCCCCGGATCCCAGTGAAAACCAACTTTTTGTTGTGTTAAGGCCGCCAATTACAAATGTGCTGTTTTCTTCAACGAGTAAAATCCCTTTGCCGTTTATAGAAATTTCTGCAGATGCATCTTCACTGGTTTTTACCATATCACCCTGTTCTAAATCCATACCAGTTTCAGGATCTGAAAATACCGCATCACCGTGCAATCGTATCCCCACATTACCCTGATAACGGGTTAGCCGGACATCAAAATCCAGGGCATATAGAAATCCAGGCAGGCTCATAATAACCATACCGCAGGCACCCAGCAGACTAATTGTTTTTTTCTGCATCTTATTCCTCTTCTTTTTCCATCATTTCTTCATCGGTCTGTTTTGATTCGGGAGGTTTTTGCAACTTAATTTCATTCGTAAAAGCCGGTGAGTTTTGTCTTCTTCGGTATTCTTTGATCATTTTTTTGTATTCTTTTTTCTCCTTCACATGATCTTTATATTGTTTTGTAAACGTATGAGTGCCGTCACCATTGGCAATAAAAAAAACTGCGTCAGAATCAGCAGGATACAATGCAGCCTGAAGAGAAGCTCGTCCGGGGCTGCAGATGGGACCGGGCGGGAGGCCAAAATGTTTGTAGGTATTATACGGTGAATCAATCTGCAGATCTTTTAATGAGAGCCTTTTTTTCCAGGTACCCAGCGCATATTGAATGGTTGCGCATGATTCCAGGTATTTAGGCGCATGCAATCGATTATGAAATACCGCAGAAATGAGCGGCCGCTCATGAGCTGTTTTTGCCTCTTTCTCGATAATTGATGCCAGAATCACGGCCTCGCGGACGCTTAAAGAAATTTCCTCAGCGCGCTTTTTCCATTGCTCATTAAATGTTTTGGCAAACTGTTTAGTGATGATCTCAACAATCTGGATTTCGGTTAATCCCGGTGAAATCACATATGTTTCCGGAAACAAATATCCTTCCAGATTTTCTTGATCAAATAACTGCCTGTATTTTTCTTCTGAACCGAATCCTTTAGCTGCAAGATGCGCTGCGGTCTGTTCTTTAGTCAAACCTTCAGGAATGGTCAACCTGGTCATTACCGTCTTTCCTCTGACGAGGGCCTGGGCAATAGCCGGTGTTAATGAACGAGGCGAAAAATTATAATTTCCTGCTTTTATCTTATGTATCCCGCCTGTCATTTCTAAATATGCCATAAAAAAGCTCCTGCTTATGATAAGCCCTTCTTTGCTCAGTATGTCAGTGACATGCAAGGCAGTTGAACCGGGTGGAACATCTATATGAACATTTGTTTTAGGTAACCGTATATATAACAAACCCAGCACGATCAGCGATATAATAACAACCGCCAGAGAGGTTCGAATAATTTTTTGTGTTCGTAAACTCAGCATGCGGATTCATCCTTTTTATGCCTGATTGAATCTAAATACCCCTGCAGTATAAAACTTGCTGCAAGTTTATCCCGAACTTGTTTTCTCTTATTTCTGGAGAGATCAGCTTCTTCGATCAAGATATGATCCGCCGATATAGAGGTATAACGCTCATCCCACATACAACAGGGAATCCCGAGTTTATCCGATAAAACCTGTGCAAATTTCCGCGCAGCAACTGAACCTTTGGACTCAGAACCATCATCATGCAGGGGTAGACCAACCACAATTTTTTCAACGTCGTGTTCGGTGATGATTTCCTTTAATTCTTTTATAAGCCCGTCATTACTGGTGCGCGCAATTACTTTAAACGGATGCGCCATAGATTGCAGTGCATCGGTCAATGCAATACCGATTCTCTTGCTCCCATAATCTATCGCCATTATACGTTTCATAACATACTTGTCAGGTTAGTGATTCACCGCAGCAAAAACCGGATTTCTTAAAAGCAAAGCCTCTGAAACAGTTACAAATCTAAATCCCCGGTTTTTAAGTTCTTCAATCACATGAGGCAGGCATTCAATCGTCGGATCCATTCCCGAATGAAGCAGCACTATATCACCATCTGACGCATTTTCTAGAATCTTGCCGGCAATAACAACTGAATCCTGCTGCAGATGATCAAGCGGAGCAACTTCCCATAACACCATTTCATATCCTGTACTCAAGGCAGCTTCAACTACTTGCGCATTATAATTCCCTCCGGGAGGCCGGAAATAACGGGGCTGCCGGTTAACTACACGGGTAACCGCATTATGTGTTTGGGTTAGTTCTGAGATTACGGCCTGGGATGTCAGAAAAGTTAAATTTGAATGGGAATATGAATGATTAGCTATTTCATGACCGTTTTCATCTATCATTTTAAGCAGTTCAGGATATTTATCTGCCTGTTTACCAACGACAAAAAAGGTCACCTTTATATTGTATTTATTACACATGCGTATTAACTGATCGGTATATCCGGGATGGGGGCCGTCGTCAAACGTAAGAGCGATCGTATAAGGAAACCAGGATTTTTCTTGACTTGAAAACATTGAAAGCGAAGAAAACAACAACGCACATACAATGAATATAATAACATGATACCGTAAGATCCGTATTTTAAAATGTAATATATTTTTTATTCTCATCCGCCCAAATCAACCTTCTTCAAGACTACATAGTCAGGCCCTGAAGATGAAAGCTTGCTTTCAATCAATTCCATGTTATTTACTTTTATGCTCCCTAAAGACTCATCAGGCAATGTCCGTAAAAACTGAAACAGAGATCCGATGCCCTGTTTTCCTTTTACTCTGCCGATAGTCAAATGGCCCGTATACTGCCATTGTTCCATAGGTACATTCAAAATCGCAAACGTATCGTTTAATTTTTCAGCTAATGCCTGTAAATGTTCTCCGCCGTCTCCAATACCAGCCCAGATAATACGCGGCGACTGCAGATTGGGGAATACGCCTAATCCCTGAAAACTTAAATTAAAAGGTTTTTGTTTCCTGCAGATGCCCTGCATTATATTTTCAATGACCCCGCGTATTGTTTCATCAACTTCACCGATAAACTTTAAGGTCACGTGTAAATTATACGGCTCCACCCATTTTACACGCAGATCCGGTGCAGAAAGTTTCTCCTGTATATCAATAATCTTCTGAATAATCTCATCAGTAATTCGTATCCCGATAAAAAGTCTCATACTCTCTATTCCTCCGCCTGCAGACTGCTGTTATCTGTGAAGAAACATCTTCTTTTAAGCTTAAGGGTTTTTCTTAACATATCAAGGGCATTTAATGCTGCTTGTTTTTGTATCATCCAGCGGTCGCCTGAAAAATTAAACTCCTTTACCTCGGTTCCCTCAGGTCCTGCAAGACCGATATAAACTAAACCGATTTTTTTTAACGCTGTTCCGCTTCCGGGGCCAGCAATACCGGTTAAAGAAACAGCATAATCAGTTCCTGCCCGCATTCTTAGGTTCGCCGCCATCGCGTAAGCCGTTTGAGCAGACACGGCTCCGTGTTCTTTAAGCATATCTTCTGCAACACCTAATAATCTTATTTTACTTTCATTTGAATATACAATCAACCCCTGTTTAAAAAAATTTGAACTCCCCGGTATTGAAGTTAACAAAGAACTTACGCCTCCGCCCGTGCAGGATTCAGCAATTGAAAGAGTTTTTTTACAGCGTATGCATAATTTTGCCGCAGCTTCCTGCAGGTTACGGCTTCCTTCATCTAAAACCGCATCACCGAATATACGGCAGATTTTAAGTTGCATATCGTTAAGGGTGCGTTGAACCGCATGCTCATCACTCCCGCTGCAGGATATGGTAATCGAAACAATCAATTGATCAGCAATAATAGAAAACCGCACAGGCACGTATGTATTGATTTTATCATCTTTAATGATCTGCCGCAAGCCAATATCAACATCAGCCTCGGGCAGACCGAACAAAGAAATCGTTAATGACCTGCACGCATCCTTCACAAAATGTTTTTGTAAAAACGGGATGACTTGCGCGTTAACCATGTGCTGCATTTCATTATACGGCCCGGGAAGCAGAAACATGATCTTTTGCTCCTGCCTGATCATCATACCGGGAGCAACACCAATTTCATTT
>JBDRMW010000125.1:0-9361 GCA_043811735.1 bacterium | reverse complement strand
CCATCACAGACAATAACATCAGCCATGCCTCTGAATATATCACCGCCCTCAATATTTCCCACAAAATTAAAATGCGCGTCTTTTAACAATTCATATGTTTTAAGGGTTGTTTCATCTCCTTTTCCTTCTTCTTCGCCGATAGAGATAAGCCCGATGCGGGGAGATGAAATATTCATAAGATGCTTGGCAAGAACATTGCCCATAATCGCAAACTGCTGAAGATGCTTTGGTTTACAATCAACATTGGCACCCACGTCCAGAATAATACAATGACCTTTGAGCGTCGGCATCTGTGTGGCAAGCGCGGGCCGTGAGACACCTTTTAAACGCCCTAAATACAGCAAGGAAGCTGCCAGGCACGCACCAGAATTTCCCGCAGAAATTACAGCATCAGCTTTGCCTTCTTTTACCATGCGGGTCGCCACCAGGACAGATGCATCTTTTTTTTGTCTGCACCCCTGGGCCGGCGATTCATCCATTCTAATAATTTCGGATGCATGGACTACTGAAACAGGGAGCCCTTTAATATTATAACGGCGCAACACGCTGGATATCTCTTCATGATCACCAACTAATATGATACTGCAATCACCTGTGCGGGCTGCCTCAATAGCACCTTCTATCGGCACTGCCGGCGCATGATCCCCGCCCATTGCATCAACCGCAATGCGCATATCGTTATTCTCCCTGAGAGGCACCTTCTTTTTTCTTCTTTTTCCTGCGTACGGCCATTATCATCTGATTGTTATAAAATCCGCATGATGTGCAGACCCGATGAGGCAGTTTGGGCTCTTTACACTGAGGACATGCATTATAATTTGATGCAAACAATTTCCAATGAGCACGTCTTTTACTGGTACGCATGCGGGAATGTTTTCTTTTTGGATTAGCCATATGGTTCTCCTGATTTTAATTTTTATTAAATTTATATTTTTTTAATGTTGCCATTCGATCATCTTGTATGTCTGTTTTACATGAACAGCTGTTTTTATTTAAATTTGTTCTGCATTGTGCGCACAAGCCGCGGCAATATTCTGTACATAACGGTTTCACCGGTAACGCTAAAATAAGAGACTGACGCATATCTTCAGATATATCAATCTCCGGTTTTTCCATATTCACCTCTACCTGATAGTTTGAATCAAACGGCGATGAAAGGGTATATGCAAATTTCTCCAGGCAGCGCGAACATTCAGCATGAAGTTTAATAGTAAAATTACCGCGCACCACAACTTCTTGTTTTGATCTGGTTACGGTTAAAACTAAATCAACCGGACCTGCTGAGGGAATGGTTTCATCAGATATTTTTTCTTTAATATGAAGATCAAAAACTTCATGATCTTTTGCAAGTGAAAGAGCAATTTTAATCATAATATACCGTTATAAAATAAAGAATAACTATAATTTATTCATTGATATATTGTCAAGAAATAGTTTAGCTTCACGGGCTATCATCAGCTCCTCGTTGGTTGGTATGACAAAAACCTTTATTTTTGAATGAGGAGAACTAATGGAGATCGGCATGCCGGTTTTTTTTATATGTGCAGTATCGTCAATATGAATACCGAAGAATTCCAAACCCTCACAGCATTTTTTTCTTATTTCATGAGCATTTTCTCCGATCCCTGCAGTAAATACGATTGAATCAGCCCCATTTAAAACTCCGCAGTATGCGGCTATGTATTTTTTTATGCGATAACAGAAGATATCAATCGCCAGCTGAGCTCTGGATGACCCCGCCTTAGCTTCCGAGATAAGGATGCGCATATCATTAGTGGTGCCTGCAATGCCGAGAAGTCCGCTTTTATCATTTAATATACGATCAATTTCATCCGGTTTCATATTATTCTTACTCATAAGAAATGTGGGTACTGCCGGATCAAGATCACCGCATCGTGTACCCATCAACAGACCTTCCAAGGGGGTAAATCCCATCGACGTATCAATCGATCTTCCATTATTAATTGCTGCAATACTGCATCCATTCCCGATATGGCAGGTAATAATTTTTAATTTTTCAATTTCCGCATGCATAAGTTCTGCTGCTTTTTCAGCAACAAACTGATGCGACGTGCCGTGAAATCCGTAACGCCTGATATGATATGTTTCAGCGATCTCATACGGTATACCGTAGGTATATGCATACTCAGGAATGGTTTGATGAAAGGCTGTATCAAAGACCGCAACCTGGAGCACACCAGGCAGAAGTTTTTCGCATGAGGATATGCCTTCAAGATTATGCGGATTATGCAGCGGTGCAAGATCAATGCAATCGCGTATGCCTTGTTTGGTTTCCTCGGTAACCATAACTGACTTGGAAAATCTCTTTCCGCCATGGACGACCCGATGACCGATCGCATTAATTTCTTTCTTGTCCTTCAATATGCCGTCCTGCGTGTTGGTTAGTTTCCCTAATATGTAATCAATCGCCTGTGCATGATCTGAAACAGTCACGGTTTGCGTAAACTTCTGTTTATTAACCTGCTGATGAGTAATGGCTGCCTGCGGTGAACCGATAGCTGAAACAATCCCCTGTGCCAGGACATCTTTTAATTTAATCTTGAATAATTGATATTTAACCGAGGATGAACCGCAGTTTAAAACAAGAATAGCCATAATGTATTATATGTTTTTTAATTTTTTTATTATCTCATCAGCGAACTGACTTGTCCCGGCAGTTCCTGCCAGATCATAGGTAACCGCTTTTTTCTCACGGATCACGGCCGATACCGCCTGTTCTAATTTATCAGCCTGTTTAGTACGTCCGATATGCCGTAACATAAGCATACCTGATAAGATTACGGCGGTTGGATTAACTTTATTCATCCCTTTATATTTTGGAGCAGATCCGTGCGTTGCCTCAAAAACCGCATACTCATTGCCGATATTGGCGCCCGGCGCAACTCCTAATCCGCCGACTAAGCCGGCACATAAATCAGAAATAATATCGCCATAGAGATTCGGCAGCACCAGCACATCATACAATTCGGGTTTTTGAACGAGCTGCATGCACATATTATCGATAAGCCGTTCTTCATACTCAATACCTTTTTTCTCATAATCTTTCGCTACTAACCTTGCAGCTTCATAAAATAAACCGTCGGTAAACTTCATGATATTGGCTTTTGTCACGGCGGTTACTTTTTTCCGCTTATTGTTTACCGCATAATCAAAGGCAAACTTAACAATTCGTTTGCTCGCATCCAGGGATATCGGTTTAATGGATATTGCTGAATGCGGGGCGATCTTCCCGGAACTTAACGCTATAATCTTCTTTGATTCTTCGGTGTCAGGCTCAAACTCAACACCCGTATATAAATCTTCCGTGTTTTCCCTCACCACAACTAAATCAATATCGAGATATTTTGTTTTAACTCCGGGATAATATTTACATGGCCGTAAACATGCATATAAATTGAGCTGTTTACGTAGAGCTACATTAACCGATCTGAATCCTTTACCGATGGGTGTGGTGATCGGTCCTTTGAGCGCGATTTTATTCCGACGTATTGACTCGAGCAGGTTCTCAGGCAGCGGACTGCCATATTTTTCCATGACATCTATCCCTGCATCAACAACTTCCCATATAATATCCGCACCGGTCGCATCGATAACACGTCTGGCTGCTTCAACAATCTCAGGACCGGTTCCATCTCCAGGAACTAACGTAATTCTCTGTGCCATCACCATATCCTTTATGCAGTTAATTTATATTCACGTATTCACGAAGATACTAATATTAACTTATTTATCTGCATAAATCAATTAATTTAATTACATAAATTTAATTTGTACAAATTTAAATTTATATTATACATGATTCAAAGATACATGTGATAGGAAATGGAATTAGACAATTGGTTCAATCATTACGAGTGTATTATCTTATTATTTGTTGCCGTCAAAAACACAATATATATTTAGTTTTTAGAGTTTAAAATCTTTTTTCTTACATTATAAATAAACGATAAATTGAACTATTCGCAGTATTTAAAACGCATGCTCACTCAGTTGTACTGCTAATTTTTCTGCGATATACATTCTTCCGCGCTCACTTAAATGTTCATTTGGATACACATTTTGCTCCCAGTCAAAGGCTTCTGAAGGCAGGCCAAAAGATAAATCCAACAAGCTTAAATTTTGTTCGTAAAGCAGATCAGAGATTACATCAATATTTTTTTTTACCCTCATTTGAAAATCATTGCCGATATATCGTGAACAAGTCTGCCAGTCAACGGGCGTAATATAAAAAACCATCCGCATATTTTTCTTCTTTAGAAGTTTTGCTAAGCGCATCATTGATTTAAGTTGTGGATGCTTTTTATCAAGGGAAAACATATAATGGAATATTATTTTCTGCTTCATATTTTCTTCAGTTACTGCTTCAAACTTCTTTTCATCGCTGTATTCACGTACAGTTCCTGCAATTTTATTACCGTAATAAACGGGAAGTTTAAGATATTCTTCCTGGCTTATCGGAGTTAGATTTATTGCCCTGAAAACACGCAATGGTTTAAAAAAAATGCGGAATAAAAAGTTGTCATATTTAAATATTGCCTTATACTTAACAAACTGATATTCCGGCCTTTGTGCCCAGGAGGTTGAAAAAGCTCTCAAATTTATCGGGATAATAATTGTTTTTATGGGATATTGGTGAGATACTATATACCGGCATATAGCATAATAAACATCAAGCTGATAAGCAATCCCAATAATCGATGTTATCTTTCTGTTTTTCAAAACATTACGCAGCATGTCAGGAATATAAGCTTTGTTTTTATCTTTCGAGTTATGGCATAACAATACGCTGTCACCCATATAAACAATATCATTAGCACGTTTAAGTAATTGTATAGAATAAACAATCTGAGCAGGATAAAAAAGCTTATTGTCTCCAGATGCATAATATACTGCAGTCTGAGATAAAATAATCAAGAATATATACACAAATAATTTTTTAATAAATATTAATCTTGTTTTTTTCATAGTTTAAAATTGAAAATAAACAAATGGTATCTCATGAGTTATTCCAATATTCATAACCATTAATGATACAGCTATATATACTACCCACCTGAACCAGAAAGATTTATTTGATATAAAATCTACTATATCGGTTTTATATTCAATAAACTGTGTACTAATAAGAAAAACGATTAAACTAATTGCTATCCAAAACTCTGAAGATAACTGATTTAGATATATCATGTGTTTAATAAAGTCTTCTTGAATAAACTCATTAAATCCAAAATTTAAATGAGTGATTATATACCAGGCGTCACTTATTGATTCTGCCCTGAAAAATATCCATGCAAAACAGACCGTGGTAAAAGTTAGAAAAGTTTCTGCCATCCGCATTAGAGATCCTTCTCGATTTAAACCAACTGCCGAACAGATAGAATTACGGATATGTGCTGCTGCCCTGGAGAGTATAAGAAATAATCCATGCAGACCACCCCAGATTAAAAATGTCCAGTCGGCACCATGCCACAATCCGCTTAAAAGAAATGTTATTGCTATATTAATAACCCATCTAAATTTTGAAACGCGATTACCTCCGAGCGGAATATACAGATGATCCCTGAACCATAAAGAAAGAGAAATATGCCATCGCTTCCAGAAATCTTCAATGGATCTGGCTAAATATGGTGTTTTGAAATTATCCATAAGACGATAACCCAAAACTCTGGCAGAACCTATGGCAATGTCGGAATACCCTGAAAAATCACAGTATATTTGAAAAGCAAAAAAAACAGTGCCAATAATAAACGACGCGCCGTTATATTTTAAAGGCTGATTATAAACCTGATCCGCAAAAACAGCGAGCCGGTCTGCAATAACTATTTTTTTAAAGAACCCCCACATCATAAGCTTAAGACCGCTTGTTACCCTTTGATAATCAAACTCATGATGTTTTTTAAATTGATGAATCAGGTTACCTGCTCTTTCAATGGGTCCTGCTACAAGCTGAGAGAAAAAAGCAACATATAATGAATAAATGCCGAGATGTTTTTCCGGTTTTATCCGGCCATAATAAACGTCGATAGAATAACCTATTGTCTGAAAAGTGTAGAAAGATATTCCAACAGGAAGAAGAAAGTTTGAGTGTGGAAGAGCTGCAGACAGATCAAGCCACGAAAAAGTCTTGTTCAAATACAAAGCAAAAAAATTATAATATTTAAATGCGAACAAAAGGCCTAAATTAGAACAGAGGCTTAATATAAGATATTTCTTTTTCTTGCGTATTTCATTTATTTTTCCCATCATTACAGAGCAGTAATAATCTATAAGAGTGGAAATAATAATCAGAATTATATATTCTATTCGCCACCACATATAGAAAATATAACTAGCGGCAAGAAGTATTATCCAGCGGAATTTAAAAGATGCTTTTGCGCATAAAAGAACTACTATAATAAAGAATATAATAAATTCAAAAGAATTAAATAGCATTTTTTATACAAGAAAGAATACGTTTAATTTTATTTTTCGTAAATCAAATTTAAATTCAGTTTTTTATTCATCAAGTTTTAAGTATTTAACATTAACTTGTTTTGAGATTGTTCAGGAGTGAATTATATAGATCCTGCTGTCTATTCACCATGATATGGATGTCGAATTCATTCTTAATAGAAGCAGATGCATTTTTTGACATTACGGCATACTGTTGGGGATCTGCAAGGATTTTTTGAATATAGTTAGACATTTCAATAATATTGTGCGGTTCGCAGGTATATCCATTAATGCCGTTTTTAACAACCTCTTTTACCCCATCAACACCATTTGCAACAACAGGAATGCCTGATACAAGCGCCTCAACAATTGCACGCGGTAATCCTTCCCATAATGATGTCAAAACAAAAATTGAGCTTATTTTTAAAACAGCATTAATATCTCTTCTCCATCCGGGAAGCATAAAATACGATTGGAGATTGTGTTTTTTAATTTCATTCTCAATTTTTATTCTTTCGATTCCGTCTCCAATAAGTACAAATTTAACATGAGTACTAGTAGATTTAAAAACAATATCATGCGCAACACGAATAAAATCTGTGCAATTTTTTTGTTTCTTAAAGCATGCAACCATGGTAATTAACCTGTCCTGCGCATCTAATCTAAATTCCTCGCGCAAAGGCATTGTTTCAATTGATTTTTTAGTATACTCCTCAATGTGTATTCCGCTCCTAATAACAGTATACATTGATTTAGTCCCTATCTTTTTAGAAAGAGCATACGAGACATTCTCGTGTGAGACACAAATGATATGAGTCGTTATATACGCGGTAAGGCGCTCAATAAATACATATGCATATCGAATCACCGCGGATTGATGCTCATTGAATCCAAATCCATGATACGTATGGATTATTACCGGAATTCCGGCAAAATATGATGCCCATCTGCCCAGTATTCCTGCTTTCGATGAATGTGTATGCACTATATCTGGTTTAATTTTTCTTAAAATTCTATATATCTTAAACAATGCGATGAGATCACACCATGGATTAACCGAACGCTTAAGCTGCGCAACAAAATATGTCTTAATATGCTCCCGGGGAAGTTCGCTGTCCAGAAAACCTCCCTGACCTGAAATGAGCGCAGTTTCAAATACCTGGTGATCAAGATGTGCCGCTGTATAAAGGGTATTCTGCTGAGCTCCGCCTAATTCAAGCCTGGTTATGATATGAACAATTTTTATTTTAGTTTGATTCATGAAAGGATCTGTTCAGCAGCTTTTTTACCGTCTAATATAGCTTCTTCCATATATGAATATTTCCACCCGCCGTATCTGCCTGTTGATATAATGCCGTGTTTAGATAAAAACGATTGAATAAGATCTACCGCCGGCGTGCGGTTAAAATCATAAATCACATATGCATACGGCAGCGGCACTACATTAATTTTTATTATCTGATCTTCGTGGCGTACTATTTCTGTACGCCTTATTCCCTGTATCGTATCTGAAAGGATCTTTTGTAAATCAGGTTTTTTTTCCGGACGATGAGCAATTTCAACATACATTGAACTGCACCCGCGGGGAACCATATGTTTGGAAAAATTACTGTGAAATCCTATTCGATAAAACGGATTTTCTTTTTCAGGAAAATAGATCCAGGTTTTATCAGTCCACTGAGCACGCTTAACGCCGAGATTTATGCATAATACTGAAATCCATTTTAATGAACGTGCAGCATCAATAACATCAGCAGGAACGCGGTGCATGCGGTTTATTAAAACAGGAAGAGGTATGGTTGATATTAATCGATCATACATTATAGGTCCTTTTCCCGCCAGTTCTACACGCCGGTCATACCATCTAATTCTAAGTGCTTCTGAGTTATAGTGAGGCTGATCAATGTAAGGTAAAAATGAGTTTATTAATGACTGGATCCCTCCTTTTTTTGGATACAAGAAACTTTTATTGTATCCCAGAGAGGTCTCCGAATTTGTCAAAGATCCGCGAAGGACTTCTTCAACTGATGGTTGCGGAACAAACTCATCTAACCACTCAATGGTGAGTTCGCTCAAAGAACGCAGCCATAATTTTTCATTGTACGGGACCATAAAATGGCGGGCTATTCCTCTGCCGAAATGCCGCAGAATCCAGTCCTCAAATGACCGGCTTGGTTTTTTAAATCTTTTCAACTTTGCCTGAGCAGCAAAAAAATCAGAAAGACATTCTTTAATAACTTTTTTAGGCAGCCCGTAGGTATGTGCCTGAAAAGGATACCTGGTAAAAGTGCGCTTTGAATATATCCAGGAATTTCTTTTTAACTCGTGAATATTTTTATGTAATAAATGTTTCACCAGAGTTTTTGTATATTCATCATGTACATGTAACAGATGGCCGGTTAAATCAAATGTAAAACCATTAGATACAATTGACCGGCACAATCCTCCGGGCAAAGGCTCTTTTTCAAATAGTTTATAATCCTTTTTTAAATGATATGCACTCGATAAACCGGTCAGTCCGGCTCCGAGTATTATAGTATTATTCATTCATATTAACCCTGTACAGCCAGAATCCTATTAATACAAGCTCTCCAACAATAAAGATATACAACAAAAGCGCCCATTTAAATTCAACCTGCGTACTCACATATGCTATAAGCGATAACAAACAGCTGGCTATACAGGCAACAGACAATATCTGCCTGCGGGTAAGCCCCATAGCTTCGAGCCTTAGCGCAAAATGATCTTTGCTTCCTAAAAAAGGTGATTTATCTTGAATGATTCTATAAAATGTTACCAGTAATGTGTCAAATATGGGTATCCCTAATATAAGAATCGGTGCAAATAAGCCAATCACATTGACGTTAGTATAGGATGTTCCTAATGCAATTGATGCAAGAATAAATCC
>JBDRMW010000124.1:0-2592 GCA_043811735.1 bacterium | reverse complement strand
TATCACATATTGCATCAGCGATTGTTGGGTCTCCAATAATTTGATACCAGTCTTTAATCGCTAATTGACTGGCAATAATCAGAGAAGTGTTAAGGCTTCGGTCTTCGACAATTTCTAATAAATCTTTTCGTTCAAGTTCAGCCATAGGACTTAATCCTACATCATCAATGATCAGCACATTATATCGAGATAATTTTGATAGATATGACAAATAACTGCCATCAGCGCGTGCTTGGTATAATGCGGTAAACAATCGTGGCGCACGAATATATAAAACACTAAAACCTGCTCTACATGCCGTATTACCTAGTGCGCAGGCAATATACGTTTTGCCTACCCCCGTTGGACCGCTGAGCAAAATATTTTGATGATTATGTATCCACTGACATGATGTTAATTCAAGAATGGTTCGTTTATGTACTCCCCGGGAATGTTTATAATCAATATCCTCAATACATGCCTGCTGTTTTAATTTGGAATTTTTAAGCAGACGCGTAAGTTTTTTTGTTTCCCGATGAGTTGTTTCAGCATCGATCAACAGGCCAATAAATTCAGCGGGGCTTAAATCGCCCTGCTTGATGGACGTGTTTATTTCCTTAAATGACTGTGCCATACCGTGTAATTTTAGATGCTCCATTTTAGTAATTGTTTGTTCATGTAACATATGATACCTCCAGTTGAGCTGCGTGATTTTTTTGCTTTTGGTGAATTTTCTGGTATGTATGACTTTTTTTGACGTCCATAATTTCCCTGTAATCGACTTTCTTGATGCTCTTAATGGTTTTATGCCTGCGCGTAAATCTTTTCGATATAGTCACTTATAGATTAATTTATATGTGTATCACCTCCTTGATAGTACGCTGCACCGCGCACATTTTTATGAACAGGCGAGACGGAATTCGTTACTTCTTCCTTGGTCTGTATATCCAGCCCATTCTCAAGAATTAATTTGATACTCTTGTATGAGAATGTCCGGTAATATGCAGCGCGTTTACATGCACGCTCTAACCGTAGCGATGAATAACGATTCGCCAGTCTTAAAATACCCAAACATGAACGATATCCCTGTTCCGGATATTTCCGGGTTTGAAGAATATGCTCGGTAACTTCCTGCGTTGATACCCCGATTTTACCTGCCCATTGAATTATTCGTGTGGGAGTCCACTCTAAATATTTACGGTGTGCTTCCGGCATATGTTCAAGCGTGGTCGTATGCCGGTGTTTTATAAAACTACGCATATGAGATGCCTGCCGTATGCCTTTGCAGAGCACCTCAATGATCGTATCGGTAATCCGCACATCAACGGTTTCTCGCACCAGCTGGTATGGCACGCTATAATAATGTTTATCGACCTCAATGTGGTAATCAATGTTTACCCGCGCTTTCTGCCATTGCGTATATTCATACCGTGTATCCGGCAAGAGTAATGCTGATGGTTTATCAATTCGCTCAAAGAGATCTTTCCTGCTGCTCTCAATCTTTTGCATGCGACGTGTGTTGAGTTTTTCCAACAAAATGCTAATTGCCTCATTTAACGCAGATAAACTATAAAAAAATTTATTCCTTAACGAGGCCAATATCCAGCGCTTAGCTATCAAAATACCGACCTCAACTTTTGCTTTATCTTTTGGCTTATATGGCCGCGCCGGTATCACCCCGCATCCATAATGCCTGGCTAATTCAAGATATGTTGGATTAATATCAGGTTCATACCAGCACGCACGGCTTACCCCAGATTTTAAATTATCCGGCACAATCACCCGCGGCACACATCCACTGTGTTCAAACATCCTGACGTGCGCCATGACCCACTCCCGTTGTTTCTGCGAATGCGATGCTTCCGCATACGTATAATTGCTTGCTCCCCATACACCTACAAATAATTGTGTCGGTATTAATTCACCGGTTGTTTTATCTACAATGCTTATCCCATCACCATAATCAACAAATACTTTCTCACCAGACTTATGGTTTTGGCGCATACAGAGGGTTCGCTTCTTCAGCCATCTGCTATAGGATTCGTTAAACCAGCTATATTGATAGCCGTCAGGATATTGCTCTTTGTATTCCTGCCACACCAATTGCAGAGTAACATACGGTTTCTTTAGTTCCTGATATATATAATTCCAATCAGGTATTTCTTTTTCTTGCACTAATGCGCTCCTATTATCAGCACCGTATAACCGCTGTTCAAGTTCAGCATCAGTTAGATTTTTTGCTTCAGCCCAGCTTAACGCGCATTGCTCAGTCAGTTTACAGTACTGACTAATGGCTTTGCGTCCAATGTTGCAGCTTTTTGATATTTGCCGGTTACTTAATCCGCATTCATGCTTTAATCGCAATATTTCTTTTAATTTACGCATGGATATCCTCTCTCGTGCCATGTAGAACCTCCTGGGTTATTTTTTTGGTCTACACAGCATAGTGATCTAAGTCACTATTGTCAATTAGGTTATCCACAAGGGGGTGGCGCTTTTGACCGGAATGGGTTGCGCCTTTGGAGCGGAATATGTATATCTTAAAAACCTGGTTTTTTCGCTAAATTTTGTTCTTTCCCGAATAGTGTGGGTTAATAATAAAGAAATGGTCTA
>JBDRMW010000123.1:0-2101 GCA_043811735.1 bacterium | reverse complement strand
ATTTATTACGGGTCGGTTGTTTAAAATATTTACTTTTTTTTTTTTAAAAAAAATTCTAATTTGGTTCAGCAACGTCCCCTCAATTATCGGGGAGGAAGGGTTTGATCCAGGATTTCCATTTGGGGGGCCAGTTAAAACGCCAGCGCCGCTCAATAACGGCTTTTTGTTCGGGTTCATATCCTCCCGAAACATTCCGGTTGATATCAGTCACGGCGCGTACATACGTATCTCCCCGTAACCGGTATGAAAGTTCTAATTCATGGCGCAGGTCCAATTTTTGTTCAAGCCCCACGATCTGCATGCTGTACTCAAGCAGGAGCTTTGATGATAACTGCTTGCCAACGGTATATTTAGTCCCTAAAAATGCATCAAAAAAATCTTTTGTCTCAAAAAGACCAACCGGATCTTTCTTAAGTATAGGATCAGATGAAGCATCAGGAAGATTTTCATGTGATATGCGTATGGTATCCACCAGCCCCGTATATCGAAGGATATTGCGCGCTATAGGGGTAGTTAACGTTGCATCCAAAACCTGCACAATCCCGCGTTTTAAGAGAAGATCCCGCTCTTTAGGATCTATATTTTCGGCATCGTATCCGGTTGCACGTTCCAATGCCTTATCAGAAGAAAGATTTGGATCATTCCGTGAAACAAAACGCGGTTTAAGTTCCCCGATCGGCGCCCGGTCCATGACCATGGTAATCGTATCTTCAATTGAATTATTTATTTGGGGAAGTTTATAATATACCAAAGTTTCAGCCGAACCTTCCAGATACGGAATATTACGCCATTCTTTTTCATCGATATCTTGCTCGTGCTTTATGGGAATGATTTCAAAAACCGCATTTTTTATCTGGAACTCAGATCCCAGAAATCCAATACTTCCCTTTCCTGATTCTAACCTGGCGCTTACTTTAAAATTTGGATACCGTCCCTGAATGATCAGATTCCCGTTAATTGAAGCATTTGCATATTGATTTTCATACCAGGTATTATTCCCACCTAATAATTCAATATCCCAAAGAGTGCGCCTTATGAAATCAAGAACCGGATTATCTGCTCCGTTATACTTTTTCTTAGCTTCCGGAGAAGGAGGATAGGTAAAGAAGGTATTGTCCAAATATGCCTTACCGCTTACCCGGGGCGCATCAGGTGTCCCGGTAAGAAAAAAATCTACTTTTGGTTTTCCATGCGAAGTAGTCGTAATACGTTTAAAAAGCGGGCTTGAACTGATCGGCAGCATCGGTGCTTCAATCCGAATACCCTTATCGCCAGAACTAAAAACGTGCAAATTCATTTGCTCAACAGTTAACCAGCCAAGTTCAGAGTTTCCAGTAATTTCAAGCATCCCATCTCCCAACCGCGCCTGCAGGCTCTTAATCTCAGCGGTAGTTCCGCGGAATTCTATCAGGGCATCTAATGCTTTCATGTTCTTAAAATATTTTTCTGAAGATATGGTTCCATTACTGATCTTCATATATCCGTTATACGACGGCGACTGAATTGTTCCGGTAACAGCTAACATACCGGTAAGATTACCGCGTGCAGATTTAACAAAATCCATGGATTTTGTTAAAATATTTAAATCGCCTTGTGAAATTGAGAGCGAAAAATCAATTGGGCGGTCAGCGGTTATTTCTTTTTCTTCTGTGCTGCTGAACAGCGGGACCCTGCCTTTTAATGAAATATCAGACATTTTTTTAAATACAATATCACAGGTTTCAATATCTAAAATCCCGTCCCGTAAAAACCACTGCGCATTAAAACTTTCATAAGGCACTTTTAAAACCAAGCCTGATGATGCGGAAGCCGTGCAGACTATGCGCGGATTTTTCCTTGTTCCCGACATCACCCAATATACGTTTGCTTTCCCGGTAACAATTTGCTGTTGATCAAGAAGCGCAAACATATCCTGCAGGTCAAGATTATGTGATTTAAACCAGAAATCAAGCTTATCATCTGAAACCGTGCCGTCGATTTCAACGAGAATATCTTCCCCGTCAAGCAGCCGCACATTCTGTATCTCGACGGCCGGATATGCTGCCGTGTTAACAGAGCCGGTCAGTTGATACTGCTCATTTTCAATGTTAACGAAATGAAT
>JBDRMW010000122.1:0-12530 GCA_043811735.1 bacterium | reverse complement strand
TTTTTATTACATCTGATTTTTTGCTGGGATTCTCCGTATGATCCATAATAAATAATGTGTATCGTAATATAATATATATTATACAATAAAGTATGGATATGTCTAATTTTTTCTTTTATCCTGTTATTTTATATAAAAATATTGTTATAATTATATACAAGGATATACACTCATGACTGAAGAAATATTTAAAGAAAATCCATCTATTCAGGAAATCCATCTCCAGGCTGAATGCGAACGTCTTAAAGCCCATATATCAGACGGGGAAAAGCGATATTCAAAAGAACAGGACTGGTTTAATTCACAGATTGCAGAAATTCAAAAACTTGCTGATGTGCGGGTATTGGAAAAGGACAAAGAAATAGAATCGCTTAATAATCAAATAAGAGAACTGCGGAAAGATATTGATGTGCAGTTTGACAAATCTCTCAAAAAAGTTCATGAGATGCAGTCAATCTGGCATCTTCAGGAAACGTTATTGAAGAAAAGATCTGATATTGAAGCTGAAGCACTTGACCGGGAAACAAAATTTACCCGGGAAAAAGGCGCCTGGCTTAAACAGGTAGAAGAAATGAAAAATCATACTTGTGAGGCACTTAAAAACGTTGAACAGGAATATCTCAGGAAAAGACAGGCAATTGAACAAGAATCCGCCCAAACCGCTGAAGAGCTTAATCGAAGGGAACAGGTATTGCAGGCAAAAAATGATGAATTAATAATACAGGTTGAAAAGTTTAATAAAGAAAAAGAAGAAATAACAAACAAGCTGATAGATATTGGCAGAAAACTTGATGAAGAAGCCAAAAAACCTAAATTTAATCCGCCTCCGGGGAGCATAATCCCCCTGGTAAAAGAATCCATGGAAAACTCAAGTTTTCCTGAGCTGGTACATGCATTAATGGGATATACGGCTTCATTAATCTCTGCCTATATTCAAAAACTTCCAGAAAAATATCACCAAGAACTGGTTCCGGTAACCGAAGCAGTAACCAAAGGATTAGATGATGTTATAAAACTCCTTGAGCCAACCATATTGTCCACGCAGCATCTTTCTCTCCAGCTGGTAGTTGATGAAACATTAGCACGTTTTGAACCTGCTTTTAACCAAAAAAATATTGAGGTTAAAAAGGAGTATAAACCAAACATCCCGCGTCTCTATCTTGATCCTAAAAAGATACAGGATGTTTTTGGTGCGATTATTCAAAACGCGGTTGAGGCGATGATTGACGGCGGAAGTATCAGTATCAGTATTAGGCAGGAAAAAGATTATGCAGCTGTTTGTTTTGCAGACAGCGGTGAAGGGATCCCTCAAAATCTTTGCCGCAGGTTGGAAATCCGTTTTTCACCACTAAGCCGGGCTCATTAGGCCTCGGATTGTACCTGTCAAAACTTATTCTTAATGCAATGTTTGCAGATCTTACCGTTGAAAACCCGGCCCGTTCGGGTGCGGTGGTAAGCTGTAAATTCCATATAACCGATCAGATACTATAATAATTATACATCAGGGAATTCAGCTTTAGTAATTTGAGGTGAATAGTTGGTTGAAAGGGCCGTAGTTTAAGTAAATTTCAACTTTTTTTGATCCTGACTCCCGTGTGCGGTAATGCAAAATAGTATGGTTTACTTCTGAAGGGATAAAACCCCCATAAATAGTTATTAAAGCTGCAGCAGTGTCAGCATAATTATACGTTCCGCCTGTTTCTAATGCAAGACTTTCTAAATCATCATCGCTTGAGGAATATCCAACAGTATGCACTGCCTGCCCTATGCTTTTAGCATATGCAATTACTGCTTCAACTGAAGGATAATCTGAACTAATTTCCTCGGAGTAATTGTCATATCCATCAGTCATTACAATTAGTAATACATTTTTTGATGAGGCTTTTTGAGTTTCTTCAAGAGCAATCCCTGTTCCAGCCCAAACAGCGGTAGCCAACATATCTGATTCACTGGAATTTACCGCATCTTTTAACTCATCTTTATTATTGGTAAACGCTTGTTTGATGGTAACAGAATCACCGAAATCAATAATTTCTACTTCATCAATGCCAAGAAGACCGTCGATAAAACCAATAACCGCGGCATTTAAATTTGCATGGGGGTCTCCCCACATACTCCCGCTTCGGTCAAGAACAAGAATAGCTGATATAGGTGCCCGGCTGTATGAAATATCAGTTAAAATCACCGGGCCGTTGTTTTCAATGACGGCAAAATTTGATTTTTTAAAATCAATAATCGGCGCATAAATTCCGCCTGAGACAGTGCCTTCAATTTTTATCAATATTTCAATAAAAGGATGTCTTCCTGAAGCAATCGAGGTAACCGAGCCCCGGATTCCGGCGATGTTTGCTGCGGGGGAACTGCGTTGAGGGTTAAATTTAGTGCACCCCAGGGTATACCATAAACAAAGAAAAACCAATATACAATATCTAGAATTCATTATAATATACATCCTTGCCAAAATAAAAAATCAGATTTGCTGAATACATAACAATGGTAGCATATATGCCCGGCTGGGACATGTAATGCATTTTTATTTGCGGGCTGATACTGATATTATCCATAAAACGGTATTCTACGCCGAGGTGCCAATTAAATCCAAAGTAAAATTCCTTATTGGTTTTTGAGCCGAATCCAGGGATATCCTGTTCAATCATATCCCAAAAATATCCGGTACCAACGCCAACATAGGGAACAAGTCTCCTCCAGCTTATTTGATTTAAAATATAGGCAAAATTAATCTGTGTGGTAATAATATTCTGGGTGGTCTCAAGGAGCTCTTCGGGCAGGCCGAGCGGAATTATATCAAGTGCGAATGAACAATAGTATTTTATACGGTTATTTTTATGCAGTAAAAGCCGGGCATCGCCGCCGAATGCCGGATTTCGGCGGTATGTTTTATAGCCGTTATGAGGTTCATTAAAGCCTAAGAAACCGCTGGCGGCAAAACCAAGCTCAGGTTTTTGATCATCGCCGAATCCTGAACCGCTGTTCAGGCCGAAATCATCGTTAAATCCTTCAGCATGCAAGGACGAAGCAGCAGGGATAAAAATAGAGAATATGATGAGAATAAAAAGAAAATGTTTCATGATACATATTTTACATAATTAGGCAGGTAATTGTCATTAAAAATAATTCACTTTATTTTTTTTAAATATGTATAATATTATTTTAAACCAGGTGAAGGGAAAACAACATGAAGAAATTTATATATCCCAAAAAATATGATTGTATTGTTATTGGTGCTGGCCATGCGGGCTGTGAAGCAGCATTGGCAGCAGCGCGCATGGGTAAGCAGACGCTTATATTAACTATGAATCTGGATTCTATTGCACAGATGTCCTGCAATCCTGCAATCGGAGGCTTGGCCAAGGGCCAGATTGTGCGTGAAATAGATTCACTTGGAGGGCAGATGGGTATAAACACGGATCTTTCCGGCCTGCAGTTTAGGATTTTAAATGCCGGCAAAGGCCCTGCGGTGCAATCCCCCCGGGCACAATGTGATAAAAAACTGTATCAGTTTGGCATGAAACACAGCCTTGAGAAGCAGGAGAGGCTAGATATAAAACAGGCGGAAGTTGAAGAAATTTTAGTATCAAAAGGAAAAGCTTGCGGGGTTAAAACTTCAACTGGAACCGAATATCAGGCAAAATCAGTTATTCTTACCTCAGGTACTTTCTTAAAAGGATTAATACATATTGGGTTACATCATAAAGACGGCGGACGGGCAGGGGAGTTCCCGGCATCAAAACTTTCGGATTGTTTGCGGAAACTCAGGTTTACGGTCGGCAGGCTTAAAACAGGCACGCCGCCCCGCATAAATGCACAATCAATAGATTTTTCTAATCTTATTAAACAGCCGGGAGATGCTGTGCCTAAACCTTTCTCTCATCTTACGCCAAACATAACTCAAAAACAGATTCCCTGCTGGATAACCTACACCAATAACGATACGCATAAGATTATCAGGAGCGGATTGGATCGATCACCGCTTTATTCGGGAAAAATAAAATCCATCGGCCCGCGGTACTGCCCGAGCATTGAGGATAAAGTCGTCAAGTTTGCTGATAAAGACCGGCATCAGATCTTTTTAGAACCCGAAGGGTATACTACGGAAGAATATTATTGCAATGGTTTGGCAACCAGTTTACCTGAGGATATTCAAATATGTATGTTACGGACAATTCCCGGACTTGAGAACGCTGAAATTATGCGGCCCGGATATGCGATTGAATATGATTATTGTCCCCCAACTCAGCTTAAACCCACACTGGAAACTAAAAATATTCAAAACCTGTATTTTGCCGGGCAGATCAACGGGACAACCGGATATGAAGAAGCAGGCGGTCAGGGCTTAATGGCAGGGATTAATGCGGTGTTGAAATTAACCGGCAAAGATCCGTTTATACTTCACAGAAATGAAGCATATATTGGTGTATTAATCGATGATTTAGTTACCAAGGGGGTTGATGAACCATACCGCATGTTTACATCGCGTGCTGAATACAGGCTGCTTTTGCGTGCTGATAATGCTGACCGAAGACTGATGCATTATGGGTATCAGTTTGGTTTAATACCCGGGAACATATATAAACAATTTAAAAAATATAAAAATATAGTAGAACAAATGATAGAACAGAAGAAAAAACCGCCCAAAAAGCTGAATATTGCGCCTTGGGACATACATAACATTAGTGATGCGGTATATATTGAGCAAAAATATGCCGGGTATATTAAACGGCAGGATATGCAGATATCAAAGAATTTGAAAATGGCTTCAAAGAAAATCCCGGAAGATATAGACTATTCAAATGTACCTGGATTGCTAACCGAATCCAGGCAAAAACTGAGCAACATACGTCCAATTTCAATTTCTCAGGCTTCACGTATTCCCGGAGTTACGCCGGCAGATATCAGCATTCTTCTCATTTATCTATACCGAAGTTCATAAGCAATACATTCAAACAGCTGTCAATAATCATTGTCAATAATCATCTTGCTTTTAATTGTTTTAAAATTGTATGATAAACTTCTTACAAGGAATGGGGACACCCCTCTAAAGGATAGGATGAACAATAAACTAATAGCAGCTGTTACTGGATTAATCATTGGTAATTTGGCACTGCTTAACGCCGAAGAAACAATAAAATCCTGGAGCTGGAATACTGAGGCGGGATATGTGCAGACAACGGGGAACAGTAAATCTGAATCAGCCAATGCAAACACTAATTACCAAAAAAAATGGACAAAAACCCTGTTAACGGTAAAAGGTACTCACCTTTCTGCTAAACAGGATAACAGTCAGAGTGCTGAATCATATTCGGCAAGTGAAAAAGGAGATCTTTCAGTCAGCAGACGATTTTATGTGTATGAGTTAGTTGGGTGGGGAAAAGACCGCTTTGCCGGCATCGATCATCGATATAATGGGCAGGCCGGATTGGGGTATAAAATCCTGGATACTAAGATTGATCAGCTGGACTCTGAACTTGGTGCTGATTACACAACCGAAGAATATCTTTCAGGCATTGATAATGATTTTGCTTCTGCTCGGGGCTATCTAAAATATAACCGAACCTTGTCTGATACCTCACAGGTTACGCAAGAATTAGAGGTATTAAAAAATCTTGAAGACGGCGATGACCTGCGTAATACCTCGATATCAGCTCTTTCAGTATCGATTAACACAAACCTTGCACTTAAACTCTCATATACCGTGAAGTATGACCGTGAACCGACCCCGGGTTTTAAGAAAACAGATACGATCTTAGCAACCGCACTGATTTTAAAATTATAAGATAACTCCGAAATATCATTAAAGCGAGTTTTGGGCCTTATTTTTTTTGAGCGTAGATAATAATTGATGGAGAGAAAAGATATTTTCCTTTGGAAAACCAACAAATTGTTTGGAATATAAAGTAAAAAATATTTTTTATTCCCGAAATACAATAAAACGCAACATAAGACATAATTGAATGATGAAGAACAGGTTTCGATAACGCAGAATTTATTATTTTGATGACAGTAAATCCGCTGTTTTCAAGCAGTATTTTCAATGTTTCAGGATTAAATCCGTAATGATGGATTATCGAAGGATATATTTTTAATCTATCGGTAAACCATTTGGTATGCGTAATAAGCGGCATATGAAAATTCATATTGCGGACACGTATAACCAGGATGCCGTTCTTTTTAATAATCTGATGCATAATACGAAGTTCTTGTTTGGGATTTAGCAAGTGATCAATAACATCCCATAATGTGATTACCGCGAATGAATTTTCTGAGAATGCACATTCTTTCAAAGGTTTGCTGTAAATTTTAGCGTTTGTTTGTTTTTCAGCAACTGCCGCGGCATTTTTAGAAATTTCTATGCCTGAAAGGTTATGCCATCCATGGCTGTGCATTAATTTTAAAAAAAAGCCGGTTGAACATCCTATATCAAGAAGCAGACCCGCATCAGGAGAAGTATAGTTTTTGATAGTTTTAATTTCTGTTTCATAAATATTCCTGCGGGTTTGAGCAGCATTAAATATTTCTTTGTTATAATGAGTTAATTGTTCATCAGTATATGTTTTAAGTTCTTCCTGCTCATTTTTTACCGGGTACAAAAAATATAAACCGCATTTTTTACATTGTGCTATCCAGCGCGTATTATATTGGCTGATAATTGTGAATGTATCATTTTCACAAAGATTACATTTTTGAGAGATATTAGGCGGGTTAATCATATCAAGTTTATTATATCTTTTTTTAATAAAAATGTGAAATTCAATATATTCGGTTCCGGGGAGATCACTTAAAAAATCCCCTGCATGGCGGCATTACTGTAAGCCCCCGAACCCCATAGGGAACCCTCCCGGGGTTCCCCACCGTCGAACTTTGTTCGACGGAGCCTCCCTTCCGCTACGGGGGCTTACAGTAATGCCGCCATGCAGGGGATTTTTTAAGTGATCTCCCGGGGTGCATAGAAATACATTATCTGCAATAGGCAGAGTTTGACGATAATATATAAAAATTGTTACTATTATGTTATTATTATGTATATTATTAATCATATACATGAGCATGAGCAGCTTTAGGCGAGTAGTCTTAAAAAAAGGGAGAAGTAAATGTTGCCTAAGAATGATCCGTTGACCCCCGTGGATTTTTTATTTATTAAAGCTGCAACCATATATCCTCCGATTGCCTATGCTTATCTGTCTCCGCACATAGAAAACCTCGGGCTGAAAGTCTCGATTATTGATTTAGTGGTTGATGATATTAATGAAAGCGGATTAAAAAAGATTCTTATTCAGAAAAAACCCAAATATGTAGGAATAAAATGTCTTTCATTTGCAGCTGATTTGTCATTTAATGCAGCAAAAGCAGTTAAAGAAGCACTGCCTGAATGCCGGGTGATTTTTGGCGGGCACCATGTAACCGCATTGCCAAAAGAAACCTTGTCTAATCCGCATATTGATTTTATTGTTATCGGAGAAGGAGAAATCACCATTGGTGAATTGATATCTGCGTTAGAAAAGAATCTGCCGCTTGATAATATAAAAGGGATTGGATATAAAAAACAAGGTCAATTAATAATTAATGAAAAAAGAGAGCTGATTGATACATTAGATGATCTTCCCCTGCCTGCATATCATCTTCTGGATATTCAAAAATATTTTAAGTTTTCGGTCATGCATGGGATGCGAGTCCGGAGTGAAAGGTTTATGCCTGTTTTTACTTCAAGAGGCTGCCCGTATAATTGTATTTACTGCCATCACACGGAAGGATATAAATTCCGCACCAAGTCGCCGGAACGAGTTTTTGAAGAAATGAAATTATTAGTTGAAAAATACGGGATAGAAGAATTCCATATAGAAGATGATACTTTTAATGTGGATATTAGAAGATCAAAGAAAATAATGGATCTTGTTGCTTCATTAAAACAAAAAGTACACCTGCAATTTCCTAACGGTCTCCGTGCTGATATTATGGACGAAGAACTGGCCGGGAAGATGAAACGTGCGGGAACTTTTTTAGTTTGCATGGCTGTTGAAACAGGAGTAGACCGGATTATGGAACTGATCAAAAAAAAATTAGATCTTAAAAAAGTTAAAGAAACGGTAAATATTCTGGTTAAGAAAAGGATTTTAACCTGGGGATATTTTATGCTTGGATTCCCGACTGAGACAATAGAGGAAATGAATCAGACCATATCGTTTGCAAAAAATTTGAATCTTCATTTTGTAAGTTTTTCAATCGTTATCCCTTTCCCCGGGACTCCTCTTTGGGGAATGATTGATACAAGTCAAATATCATATGATCAGTATTTCCGCGGGTTAAACTACAGTTCGCCTATGCTTAAGGTATCCGTTGTTCCTGCTGAAGAAATGCCGGCAATTAAGAAAAGAGCGGTCAGGGAATTCTTTACGTTATGGAGAATGATTCGAATAGCTTCATACATTACCGGTTTTAATGACATTACATATTATTGGGGAAAATTTTTAAGAAGAAAAGTTAATTATTAAAGTTTGATGATACTGTGAAAAAATTATTTAGAAATCTCGATCAGATTAAAAAAGTGATGCACCCTGATGATTGGTGGACAGAATTTTTTGTACGTCCCTTTTCACTGCGGTTTGTTGCATTAATTCAAGATACGCGCATCACTCCCAATCAAATAACCATGGTATCTTTTATTTGTTTACTGGCAGGATGTTTGGGGATCCTTACCGGTAATCATGCCGGGTACATTCTTGCTGCAATATTACTTCATATAAGCTATGTCCTTGATGTTGCGGATGGATTATTAGCCCGATATAAAAGGCAGTTTTCTCCTTTTGGCGGATGGATGGACGGCATTTCCGACCGTATAGGAGAATTTTTAATTATATTCTGCCTGACACTGCAATTAGGGCCGGTTTCGGTTAAAACACTTTTTATCGGGATGTTTGCAGTTTTTCTATTGGCGATGTATCACGGCTTTATTAATAAAAATATACCGGCAATACCACAAACCATGAAGGGAAGTCATAAGAGCGATCAATTAGGATATATAAATAAAATCAGGCAGAAGATAAAATTCGGTTTTTTTAATCTGGGTGAACAGTTTTTTCTGTATACGTTATTTTTATGCTTAAATAAAATCAATCTTTTCTTTGTTGTTTTTATACTCTATGGCACCGTATCTCTCACCAGTTTTTCTTTGTTTTCTTACATTAGATATTATAAACATAAGGTGCAGGATACAAAATAAGATCTTATGGTAAAAGAGTTTATTAAATCTATCACCCCCTCATGTCTGCTGAGATATTATTATAAGGTGAAGAAATTTAAATATCTTACCCTTGGACGGGGATTTACCCCTGGTGAAACAAGTAAAGCCAAACCGCGCAGATTGCGGGAAGGCTTTTTTGAGAAATACTGTGCGGGGAAAGGATTAGATATTGGCTTTGGCGGTGATCCGGTAGTTCAAACGTGCCAATGCTTTGATTGGGAACACGGGGATGCACAGGATTTAGGCGGAATTCCTGGCAATACATATGATTTTATTTATTCTTCACATACGTTAGAGCATGTTGCTGATCCGGCGGCAGTCCTGCAAATATGGTGGGGAAAGCTTAAAAAAAACGGGTATCTTATATTATATGTTCCTGATCGTGATTTATATGAAAAAAAGAAATCATTGCCATCCAGATGGAATCCGAGCCATAAAAACTATTTTGTCATAAAAAACCATGAACCGCCCGACACGCTCGGCCTGGTTTCATTAATTCAGGAAAATCTGCCTGAGAGTGCTGTTATATATGCTAAACAATGCGCTGAAGGGCATACGATTACAGATCCATTAATTCATAGTGACGGCGAGTTTTCTATAGAGATTGTGGTGTTAAAAAAATCTTAAAAAAACAATATGAAAATAAAAGTTTTGTATATTATGGAAGGATCATCTTTTGGCGGAGGATCACGTGCTTTTCTTCAGCTGGTGAAGGGCATGAATAAAGAATTATTCGATCCGTCATTTGCCTGTTTATCCGGGGGTCAATTACACCAGCATCTTACCCGGGCCGGTATCAGGCATTATCCGCTTGATTTTATCCGCTTAATTTCTCCAAAAATATTTTGGGATCTCTGGAAGATTTTTAAAAAAGAACAGCCGCATATTGTTCATAATCAGGGAACACGGGTAGAGTTTTACTCCCGCATTACGGCACGCTTGACAAAAATCCCGGTTATTTTTTCAACCGCGGCGATGTATATTGATGATTTTGATATTGGATGTATAAAAAAAGCAGTATACAGCTGTATGGATTGGATTTCAAGAAAATATGCTCATCATTTTATAGTTGTCTCAGAAGCAGGTAAACAAAAATTGATTAATATGTATCATATAAGGCCGGAAAAAATATCCGTTATTTATAATGGCATTGAGCCGGAGATTTATAATCCTGAAAGATATGATGCTGCTGCTCTTAAACACAAACTGGGGATACCACCGGATGCGCTGGTGATAGGGTCAGCCGGCAGATTGTGCTACCAAAAAGCATTTCATGTGTTTATTGAGTCAGCTGCGCAGGTACTGGCTTCATATCCTAACATACAGTTTTTACTTGTCGGTGATGGCCCATTGAAGAAAGATCTTGAACAATTAGCTCATAAATCGGGTATTGATAAAAATATAATCTTTACCGGGTTTAGAAATGATATTCCTGAAATGCTGGCATGTATGGATATTTTTGTGCTTTCCTCTATTCTTGAAGGGAATCCCATTATTTTATTAGAAGCAATGGCAATGGCAAAACCAATGGTGGTAACTGAAATTGATGGAGTAAAAGAAGTAGTCGAGAATCATAAAAGTGCATATGTTGTTAACCCGGGGAATCCTCAAGCAATGGCGGATTGCATTAAAGATCTAATCAAAGATAAACACAAAGCAAAAAATATGGGATTACGGTCGCAGCAAGAAGCTAAAGCAAAGTATGATATTAAACAGGCAATAAAATTTCACGAAAAACTATATAGGGATTCTATACACAAATGATCAACAATAAATTTATCGCAGCAGGATATTTACTGCTCATTGAATTAATCCGACGGTGTTCATCATGTATCCCCATGGATATTCTTAAAAAAATACCGGTTATTGGAAAAGTTAAATTGCACATATCCGACAATATAAAGGTTTATATGCAGAATAACGGCGATGATTATATTGCATCGGTTATTTTTTGGCGGGGGATACAAGCATTTGAACCTGAAACTATTGCCTGTTTTATTAAGCTGCTTGAATCAGCACGTACGGTTTTAGATATTGGAGCAAATACCGGGCTGTATGCACTTATTGCAGGTATTGAAAATAAAGAAAGAAAAGTGTATGCATTTGAACCGGTCCCTGCGATTTTCGATTATCTAAAAAAGAATGGAGCGGCAAATAATGCACATAATGTTTTATTATATCAGCAGGCATTAACTAATTATAACGGGGAAATAACTATATACATTCCTGAAGGCAATATCCCCACGGAGGCATCAACGAGGAAAGATTTTCGAAAGTCCGTACAGGAGATACGGGTGAAGGCATTACGGGTTGATGATTTTGTTAACACAGAGAATATTCCGAAAATCGATTTAATTAAAATTGATACTGAAGGAACAGAAGATACGGTCTTTCAGGGTGCGGTTAATACGATTAAAAGAGATAAACCTTTGATTATTTGCGAAGTCTTAAAAGGAGCGGTTGGAGCTAGATTAAAAAAACTGTTTGATCCATTGGGATATGCATATATCAAGATAACAAGAAAAGGATTAATTGAGCAGGCAGATATTATCGGCGATGAAGCTCAGATAGAGCGTGATTATCTTTTTGTGCCGCGTGAACAGGCGCAGCATGTACTACATAGGGTCAATACCTGCCGGCACATAAATTAAAAATATGTTTAATATAAGCGATTCCCAAATCGAAACGGGATTTACGGATTTGATAACAACAGTTAACTGTTGTGCAGGGCCCGCCTATTTTACTAAATTCTTTATTTTTTAATAATGTAATCAATTGTTTTCTTCGGTCACTGACATATATTTCATGTATAGACTGCCGGGATATGTTCCCTAAGATTATTTCTCCATATGCGTCATAACAGCAGATATAATATGCACCATCAGATCTGATAAATATATCTTTTTCCATTCTTTCCAGCTGCGGACAGGTATACTGTGAGTAATTAATGGTATGCGGATTAACCTGACTGCGTTCCGCCCATCCAATAATTAATGATTTTAGAATCCGGTCTTTGGCGGGATCCAATAGTTTTTTATATTGATTCCTGATTATGAAGAAATCATCGGGAATTTTTAATAAATCTTTATTGTTCAGTTTTTTAGGATAAAATTTATAATATTTATAAATAGAATGAAGATAATCATGAAGGGTAATAACTTGAATAGTCAATGGAACGTGTGCATGTAATTCCCTGCGTTTTGAGAGAAAATAAGTAAGATGATCCACGGTTTTTGGCAATGAGAGCTTTTTAACATTAAAATAATTTTCTTTA
>JBDRMW010000121.1:0-3474 GCA_043811735.1 bacterium | reverse complement strand
TGCAGGGCAGATGTACGGTAAAAATGCTTCCTTTTTTGAGATGAGATTTAACGCCGATAGAACCGCCGTAATATTCAATGAGCTGCTTAACCAATGCAAGGCCTAATCCAACCCCTTCTTTATTGCCGGTAAAATATTTTTCAACCTGGTAAAATGTTTCGAATATGCGGCTATATTCTTCCTGAGGAATACCAGGCCCGTTATCCTGGACTGACAATATAAGATTCTTCGTATCTTCAGAGAGCTGCAGGTCAATATGCACAGCAATATTTTTACTTCCTTTTATATTATGTTTCACTGCATTATCAAGCAGATTATCAATAATCACTTCAAGATGCCGGGGAAGCATATTAACGTACAGCGGTTTATGCGCAATATCAACATTACATTCAACGGATTTTTTGATAAAAACCGCAAAAAATCTCTTAACCTTTTTTTCAATAAAATCAGAGATTTCAATTGTTTCTTTGGGATCGCTGATTTTATCAGATGATATTTCTACAAAAAGAAGCAGTTTTTCTATCAGGTGACTCATCTGATTTGATTTATCAAAAATCTGCTGAAGCAGACGTTTCTGATCATGGGTTAGATTAGTCATCCCCAAGCTTTGCAGCATATCCTGATTGCCGAGGATTACGGTAAGGGGGGTAAGCAGTTTATGAGAAATAAGTGAAATAAAATTTCTTTTAATAATTTCTTCTTTATGAAACTCGGTTACATCCTGCATGGTAATAATCAGCGAAGAAACAGCGCCTGACGGATCATAGATATAATGAACACGGACAAAAATATAGAGCGCCTTTACAGTCTCGGTTTCCGGACGATACATCTCAACGGAAGCAGAATCTTTACCCTGCGGATTAAACAGATCTAACTCTTCATCAAAGGTAAAATTATTTTTAAGAAATTCAGCTAAATGAGCGCTTTTAAGTTCTGATAATGAAGCATTTAAGAGCCGCAGCCCGAAGGGATTAGCATCAATGAGATTTCCTGATGCATCAAGAAGAAAAATACCGTCATGCACTGAATGTACAATCCGTTCAAATTTTTCTTTCTCGTTTACCATGGAGCGATAATAATTAATTTTAAGAAGCGAATTAATCCTGACCTTTAGTTCATCCAGGCTGATAGGCTTCTGGGCAAACTCATCACAGCCTGCTTTAATTCCCATGATGCGGTCTTCTTTACTGGACAAAGAGGTTAACATAATAATCGGGATGCTGCGAAGCGCTTGATTTCCCCGAATCATCCGGCAAACTTCAAAACCACTTGTTTTAGGAAGTACGATATCAAGTAGAATAAGATCGGGGGTATGCTTAACCACTGAAGCATACCCTTCTTCCCCGTCATACGCTGAGATGACGTCATATCCCTGCAGTTCGACAAAACGGGAAAGCGCATTGTTAATATGACGTTCATCATCAATAATTAGTATTTTTGATTTGCGTGTTTTTGTTTTTAACTCATTTTGCATATAACTTCCCAAATGGATATATATGTAAATAGCTGTCTCAATGAAATTATAACCGTATTACGCTGCAATGCAAGCTTTTTAAAGAAACTGGGATTAAATGGAGGGCACCTGTTTAGTATGATTTTATCTTTTTAACTAATGCAAAAAACCGGTCTTCATAGTCAGAAAAGAGGTTGTGTTCTTTTAAAAATCTGCCTAATTCCTTAATCGCATCAGGATTTTTTTGTGCTTTGCGGAATAGTATATCAATTTTCCATCTGGTCCGGTCTAATATTCCTTCCGTATCAGGGAAAAAACCCCGTTCCTCAAGCTCCTTAACATTAGCAGGAAATGACTTGGTTGCATGCTCAACGATAACTTTTAACAGTCCAAGCTGCCATGCCTGGTCAAAACCTTTGATAATCACCGTGCGTGGTTTGTCTTCAAGTTCAACCTTAAGCCGTTCAATTATCGTTTCTGCCGACGAATGTTCAAGGGTAGTATGATTATGTTCATTTTTAAAATGGTATCCAAGTATTCTTAAGTCAGTCCCGAGCATATGCGCTATTTCATCAATCATTTGTTTAGCATCGTCATCAAATCCTTCTAACATATTATTATCAATGTACGGGCTGATAATTTTTGGTTTCTCCGCCCTAATAATACCCTGTCTTAAACGCGCAGATCCCGGGCTTAAACCTGCAACAAAATGATAATTGAGATCCGTTACCGCAAATGTTGCCAATAGATGATGCGGCATCTGTATTATTTTCGTATGCTTAATAATATATTCTAAACTATGCTTTTTATTCTTTTCCATAGACTCTCCTGAATCTATTTTACAAAAGATTGAGTTATTTCACAAGACAAACTATCACTTAATTATATATACTATCATATTATGAATTCATCAAAAGAACCCTTAAAAGCACAACTGCATATTCATACAAGCGAAGATTACTTTGACGGCCGCCATATATCATACTCAGCAGAAGGTTTTATTTCCCTCGCCAGACAATACAATTATACTTTTATATCAATCACCAATCATGATAAGATTTTTGAACATTCCCGGATAGTTGAATTACGGGATTATGCAGCAAAAAACGGCATTGTGTATATACCCGGCGTTGAAAAAAGAATTCAGAATAAAGACATACTCCTGTATTTCGATTACGAGGTCAACCAACAGGCAATCCTTGAACAAATCCGGGAGTTTAAAGACATACGGCCGTTGCGGAAATCAGGCAAGATACGATTGGTTGTTATTCCCCACCCTTTTTTCCATTTCCACAGCATGGGAAAACTCATGAAACAATACATAGACATGATTGATGCGATTGAATACAACTGGTTTTATACGGAAACATTTCAGCGCAACCCAAACTCATTTTTAACTGCGTTATGGTTAAACATGAATACCTACGGAATGGCATATGCAGAAAAATACCATTTGCCGATAGTCGCTAATGGTGACTTGCATAAACTGGACTGGTTTGATAAAGATTACACCCTTATTAATTGTGAACCGAATTTAGACTCTTTCTACCGGACTTTTTATAATGTTAGGGACAACAAGGTAAGTTTTGACCACATGAAATCGATCATTAATATAAAAACATGTCCGCTGACATTTCCAGCTTTCAAAAAAGAAACAGCTAAAATAATTTTTCATTTAGCAAGACATTACTTCAAACATCCGTCACATTTTTTTTCGTATCCATTTAAATGAGCGCGCCCGGCCTGATTCGAACAGGCGGCCTATTGCTTAGAAGGCAATTGCTCTATCCTGCTGAGCTACGGGCGCATTAATTGAAAATTAATAAAAATTATTTTTTATAATTTACCTCTATTTCACCTCCACATCTATTAATATAGTACAAATTTCTTATAAGAATTATCAACTCATATTGTTATATCCTAGTGTAGTGTAACAGTAACGGCTTTACAATGATTAACTTTTTCCAAAATATCCTCAACTTTCTTTGTCCAAACAAAAGGTTTTGGATTATGATTGTTTA
>JBDRMW010000120.1:0-37178 GCA_043811735.1 bacterium | reverse complement strand
CGTTCTATCACGCTGTGCTTAATTCTCTTGCACGGAGTTTTTTCCACCAGGGAACATTATTGATATACCATCTAATCGTATGTTCTAAATCTGAATCAAAATTTCTGGACGGTTTAAATTTAAGTTTTCGGGAAATTTTAGAAATATTCAGCGCATAGCGGTAATCATGCCCCGGCCGGTCTGTAACAAATGAAATGAGCTTGCGGGATTTACCCATAATATCCAGCACGCGTTCAGCTAAATCGATATTTTTCATATGCTGCATACCGCCGACATTGTAAATCTCGCCGGCACTTCCTATATGAAAGGCCAGATCAATAGCACGGCAATTGTCTTCTACATACAGCCAATCACGGACATTCGAACCATCAGCATATATCGGTATCGGAAGATTCATAAGCGCGTTCGTAATAAACACCGGAAGTACTTTTTCAGGATATTGATACGGCCCAAAATTATTTGATGACCTCGTAATTACTACCGGCAAACCGTATGTTTTAGCGTAGGATAATGCGAGCAGGTCAGATCCGGCTTTAGAAGATGAATACGGACTGCTGGGCAAGAGAGGATATGATTCATCCGCATATCCTTTACGGATTGATCCATATACTTCATCCGTCGAAATATGCACAAATTTCTGTATACGGGTTTTAAGGGCGCAGGCAAGAAGTACGTTTGTGCCGACAAGATTAGTCTGTATAAATGCGTCAGAATCTTGTATTGACCGGTCAACATGGGTCTCTGCGGCAAAATGAATAACCGCATCAGCTTTTTTCATAATCGATGATACTAATTTCGAATTTGTAATATTGCCTTTAACAAACCGATACCTGGTATTGCGCGCAACATCAATAAGATTATTAAGATTGCCCGCATAGGTTAATTTATCCAGATTAATGACCTGATACCGTGAATGTTTTTGTAAGAAATATCTTATAAAATTAGATCCGATAAATCCTGCACCGCCGGTAACGAGTATCTTCATCTTATGTATCCGCACCATTCATTGCTCAGCCATTTCCAGGTTTTTAGAATTCCTTCTTTAAATAAAACTTTGGGTTTAAATCCAAGCTTAGACACAATTTTTCGATTATACGCGCACGTCCTGCGGACATCTCCGAGGCGCGGCGGCAGATGATTCCGCGGTAATTTTTTATTCAAAATTTCTTCCAATAAACTCACAATATCCAACAGATTATTTGAATTTCCCAAAGCAACATTAAAAACTTCTCCAGAAATACCTGAGGTTTGGGAAGCAAGGATATTTGCATGCACCACATTAGCGATATACGTAAAATCGCGGGACTGCCGGCCGTCACCATGAATCGGAAGCGGTTTCCCCTGCAATGCACATTCCATAAAAATCGGGATAACCGCCGCATATTTTGAGCGTGGATTTTGGCGGGGCCCAAATACATTAAAATATCTGAGGCTCACGGTCTCTAATCCGAATGTTTTAGCAAAAACTCTGCAATAATATTCACCGGTTAATTTTGAGACCGCATACGGAGAGACCGGTGCAGGCAGATGATCTTCCCGCTGGGGAAGTTTTTTTGAATCGCCGTACACAGATGATGAAGACGCATACACCAGACGCTTCACCTTATGTTCAGATGCCGCGATCAACAAATTAAGGGTACCGGTTATATTCGAATCATTGGTTGCTTTTGGATCATTGACCGAACGCTCCACTGACCTGAGCGCAGCCTGATGGAGAACATATTGCACTCCTTTAGTTGCAATGCGCACATCACGCATATTCCGCAGATCGCCGCGTATAAATTTAATTCGTTTTAAGAACGGCTTTATATTATCCAATGAACCGGTTGATAAGTTGTCCAGAACAATAACCGCATGTTTTTTCCTGAGCAGTTCCTCAACAATATTTGATCCGATAAAACCTGCGCCGCCTGTTACGAGATATTCAGCCACCGATCACTCCTTCTCCCCAGGTATACGGGATATCTTTAGAATCAAACGGAATGCGGTATTCATCAGGATCTTTATATGCGTATAATTCCGTAGGAACATTTATAATTATAGATTCCTGTTTTCCGATACCCATAAATCCGTGATACACATACGGCGGAATCTGAATCAATTGAGGGTTGGTTTTACCAACGATAAATTCCATGATCTCCCCTTTTGTTCTTGAATCTTCGCGCGAATCATACAACACGATTTTGACCTCTCTCATAAAACACAAAAATGTATCAGTCTGTATTTTATGATAATGCCAGCCTTTGACCACATTCGGTTTGCATGTGGTAAGATATACCTGGCCGAATTTTATGAACTCAGGCCAATCGGAGCGGAACAATTCCATTAACTGGCCTCTATAATCTCCGATAGCTTTTAATTTCCTTAATCTTACTCCTTCAATCATGCGACTCTCCTTTTATGATTAACGGTTCATGAGACTTACCTAAAAGGAGCGTGCTTCATCAATCAGCATGACCGGAATATCATCCTTAACCGCATAGGCAAGCTTGCATGCATAGCAGATTAATTCATTCTCTTTTAATTCAAGGCTGCCTTTGCATTTAGGACAGGCTAAAATCTCGAGCAATTCTTTACTTACCATATGTTCCTCCTGGTTAATATATATTGCACCATATGGTGCTTTTTTAAAAAAACAGAACCCGGATGTAATCTAAATAATTTCTACTCTTGAACTATCGCCGACCATAATTCTATATGCTTCAGGTTTTGACTTAGAACGCTTTATCTCTACATTCTGGCCTATTAAGGAGCCTTCAATCCGCTTAATATCGGTAATGCGCGTATATTCTAAAATTATAGAATGCTCTATTTCGCTGTTTTTGATAATCACATCATGATAAATTGAAGTAAATGGTCCAATATACGTATTCTGGATAACCGTTTTTCTGCCTATAATCGCGGGGCCTCTAATGGTAGAATTGATTATCTTAGATCCTTCTTCCAAAATAACGGTACCCTCTAAACGTGATTTTTTGTCAAATGAACCTTTCCAGGATTCTTTTTTTAATTCAAGAACAATCCTGTTCGCCTCAAGCATATCTTCTAATTTCCCGGTGTCTTTCCACCAGCCGTTTGTAACTGCATGATTAACGCGGTAAGAGCGGTCAATTAAATACTGAATAGCATCGGTAATTTCAAGCTCTCCCCGCGCCGAAGGTTTTAATGTATCGATTGCTTTAAATATTTCTGTATTAAACATATAAATACCGGCTAACGCGAGATCTGATTTGGGTTTTTTCGGCTTTTCAACTAATTTAATTACTTTATCTCCGTCTACTTCAGCAACACCGAATTGCTGGGGAGAAGGCACCCGTACCAGGAGAATCTGCGCGTCTGGTTTAGCAAGTTTAAATTGTTTTACAAACTGCGTAATACCGGATAGAATTAAATTATCCCCCAGATACATTACGAATGAAGAATTCCCTATAAATTTTTTGGAAATTTTAACTGCATGTGCCAATCCGAGCGGTTGTTCCTGCTCAATAAATGTCGGCTTTATTCCCCAGGCTGATCCATCGCCGACCGCTTTTTTAATCTCATCTTTAGTATCACCTACCACAAATCCGATATCACGAATGCCCGCACAAATAAGAGCTTCCAAACCATAAAAAAGAACCGGTTTGTTTGCAATAGGAACAAGCTGTTTTGCTGAGGTATGCGTAATAGGCCTAAGCCGAGTTCCTTTACCTCCGGCTAAAATTAATCCTTTCATGTTTATACCTTTTCCCGCCAATAATCTAATAAATCTTCCAGCGTTTTCTTAAAAGCAATTGTTGGCTTCCAACCGGTAGCTTTACAAAACTTTTTGTTGCTCCCAACCAAAATAGGAACATCCGAAGGCCGTAATCTCGCCGGATCTTCTTCAATTGTTATTTTTGATCTGCTTAATTTAAGCAGTGACTGCAATATATCTTTTATACGAAGCCCTTTGCCGGTACAAATGTTATATGCTTCACCCGGTGTGCATCCCCCTTCGGTGGCAAGCCAGTACGCTTTAACCATATCCCGGACATCGGTAAAATCCCGTATTGCATCCAAATTGCCGACTTTAATGACCGGTTTTTGCTTCTTTTTTTCTATCTGGACAACCTGTTTGCAGAAATTTGAATTAACAAATACTTCTCCGCGTCTCGGACCGGTATGATTAAAACCGCGCGTACGAATTATTTTTAAGCCGTAACTCTGATGATACTGATAGCCCAGCATGTCCTGCCCGACTTTACTCACCGCATAGGGGCTTAACGGCCGCAAGGGATTTTCTTCAGTGATGGGAACCTCTTTCGGATAGACCATCCCATACTCTTCCGATGAACACGCAATCTGAATCCATGGATTAATATTAGTTTCTCTTACCGCTTCAAACAAATTTAGCTGGCCGATTATGTTTGTGTGCAGAGATTCTGCAGGTGCATTCCAGGAAGTAGGGACGAATGATTGAGCAGCCAGATGAAATATTTTTTCGGGT
This sequence comes from bacterium, assembly GCA_043811735.1. Classification (GTDB taxonomy): domain Bacteria; phylum Elusimicrobiota; class JBDRMW01; order JBDRMW01; family JBDRMW01; genus JBDRMW01. Next base: position 32,710 of record JBDRMW010000120.1, on the reverse strand, counting down.
TTAATATCTAAAATTGCTTTTTTTACGCTTGAATAATCCCGGATATCACATTCAATCAATTTAATTTTTTCTTTAAACTCTTTGATGTTTGACCGGTCAGATCTCCATCGTTCGATACCAAATAACTCAATTCCTTTCTTCGTAAGCAAATACTCAGCCAAATGACTGCCAACAAATCCGGTTATGCCTGTTATTAATACTTTCATGCTTGATCCTTTCAATTATAATATGAGGCTATGACCTTCACAATACGTGTAATCTGTTTCTCGGTTAATTCCGGATACATAGGCAGAGATAATATTTTATTCTGACACATCTCCGCTGCCGGAAAATCTCCCTGTGCATAGCCCAAATATGCATAGACTTTCTGAAGATGCAGAGAAGACGGATAATATATGCCGGTGGCGATGCCGTTATCCTCTAAATGCTTCTGCAGTTTATCCCTATCGCGTTCAACAATGAATGTAAAATAATTCATAGACGACAAGGAATATTCATTTTCTTTCTGAAATGAGAAACCCAACGGAGCAAGATTTTTTCTATATATATCCGCACAAGCGCGCCGTTGTTTATTCCAGCTATCAAGATAACGCAGTTTAATCAACAGAACAGCAGCTTGCAGGGTATCAAGCCTGCTGTTATATCCTGGCATAATATGCTCATACTTACTCTTACTTCCATGATTTCTTAATAATTTAATTTTCGCTGCCATCTGCTCATCATCGGTTACGACTAATCCCCCGTCACCGTAACAGCCCAGATTCTTGCCCGGAAAAAAACTGAAACAACCTGCTTTTCCTAATGATCCTGCTTTTTTGCCTTTATATTCAGCCCCGAAAGCCTGCGCACAATCCTCAATCACCAAAATGTTTTTTTCCTCTGCCGCAGCGATGATCTCATCCATTTCAGCCGGCTGGCCGTAGAGATGAACTGGTATTATTGCTTTAGTTCTTGATGAAATTTCTTTTTTGATCTCCTCCGGATCAATATTAAAGTTTGATCCATCGATATCGGCAAATACCGGCCGGGCACCTAATGAGGCGACTGCTTCAACCGTGGCAATAAACGTAAAAGGAGTTGTAATAACTTCGTCATTCTTTCCAACGCCGGCTGCGTGCAACGCAATCTTTAATGCATCGGTTCCCGATGCAACCGCTGCCGCATGATTTACGTTAAGATACTTAGAAACAGATGATTCAAATTCACCTACTTCTTTTCCTAAAATAAAATCACACCGGGACAGGACAGCCTGCAATGCCTGGTCAATTTCTTTCTTCAGCATCATGTATTGAATCTTAAGATCAATCAAGGGCTGTTCGTTATTCATGGCCTTTAATGTATATTTTTAATTATAAATATATATAAGAATAGCAAAATACTCATTTATAATTCAATTAAAAAATTTGTGGAGTTTGCCCGAAAATTCACATCCGTACATCCTTGCTGCCCAAACTTTCTTATTACGTATCCCAGGGGTAAAAACTATCGTCGGTGTCGATATTAAACAATCTCTTTTTACGCTGCATATCTGATTTAAGCTGCAGATTAAACAAAAACTCCTCGTTATCTCCTCGTTTAGTGTATGACAAACTGAATTCAAAACAATGCATATCACGCACAATCGCTAAATTATGTTCAGTGAATTCAACCTGCGTATAATTTGTTTTGTTAGGCCCTGACGTAATATACCGTGTGCCGAAATTAACCAATGTTTTGTGCGTAACATTAAAAGTCATGTAGTGATACACGTTCAGCTCACCTTTGCGTGCTTTGGTATAACTCCAATTTGTCCTGAGCCAGCCGATATTCACATCCCCGCTGGATCCTACATTGTGCCGGGGATACACATCGTAAATATCCCTGAACGAAAGAAATAAATTTCTTCCGGGTTTAAAAGATATTTCAGAAACAATATCATCGATTTTTTCTTTGTATGTTGCTACAATTTCATTTTTATTTTTGTGAAAATCATATCCGGATTTTAATTTTAAATCAGCAACCCTCCATAAATAAAAAAATGATGAGATCCCCCCATGGTTTTGCTCAATACCTTTATCCTGAGCCTGCAAATCTGTTTTAATCGTATTTTCTTTTGTCCGAATAACATAATCATGGTTTAGATTAAGATCGATCCACCGGGTTAACCTCTGCCGTAATACCGTTGATGCGCTGCAGGATCCATTAAAAAGATCTCTCAAATCTTCAGTTGAATGCCGGTCTTTCCATAACTGCCGGTATGATACTCGTGGCGTAAATACGGTTGAACGGGCCAGATTGATATTACGGGTTAACGAAATACTTGAATTGCCTGATTTACGGTAAAACGTATCTTCCTTGGCATACATATTATCAAGAGAAATATCATAGGTATAATAAAACCGGCTTCTCATTATTTCAATGCGGTTGGTAGTAAATGAAAGATTTGGCGCCGATATACTATCAGCCACAAACTTATTTTTTAACGCATCATAGGAATCATTGCGCATAAAACTCATCCGTGAAGTTGTTTTTTGGGTGCTGGCAGTAAATGCCACATCGGACTGCAGGGTTTCAACTACCCGCTCGTATGATTCTTTAATATAGGTGTTGTTAAAATCAGTGTCACTTTGAAACCGGAGATTTCCCTGCATAATTAGATACGGATTGAACCGCTGCCAATGCGCTCCGCGCAGATTCCACCGGTCTACCATCGTATCGCGTTCTTGAATATTATACCCATAAAGCGTAGTTTTTACGTTTTCTGATAAATAATTAAGCTCGGATCCTTTGCCGGTTCCCTTCACTTCAAAATAATCAATATAGAGTTTTAAATATAACGATGAGGTGAGAGGAAGACCCAGTGTGGATTTAACCGTTACCCCGTCTCGTTTACTGTATCCGGGACGCATATCGAATGAATAAATTCGTTCACCCAATGATTTAAAAAATACCGGCAGATAAAAAACAGGGACATCATCAACCCATAAGGCTGAATTAACTGCAAAGATATACTGATCTATGGACATAAATACCTTTGATGTCGAGAGGTAATAATGAGGTCTTTGTAAGTCACAGCTGGTAATCCGTGCATTACGGGATAAGGTTTTTTGTTCATTTATTTTTTCCATCTGAGGCCCGTAAATTATCCAGGGGCGCTGATACACAATACCTTTAATGATTTTTCCTTTTTTTGTTTCCATATTGTATTCAACCTTATCGCCGTATAATTCGGTTTCCTGATCATACAGTGATACCCGGCCTCGAGCAGTGATCTGTTTGGTATTAAGATTAATTTCGGCTTCATCCGCACGCAGCTCAGAATTATCCTGTTTTAAATAAAATTTTCCGCTGCCAAAGAGAATATTATTCTCCTGATCAAACTCAACATAATCAGCAGAAAAGGTCACTTTATTATCAGAATATACAATAGTTTTTTCTTCAGCCTTAAACGGCCGCGTAAAACAAAAACAAAGGATAAGTATAAATAAGGCGTGCCGTTTCATGATTGTTTTCCTTATTGCCCTTTATTCCCTCTAACGCATAATGCTTGGGATTAGTTTTGTGGATGAGTGAAAATTTTAGGAATCTTGTCTTAAAAAATTCGGAAACTTTGTTCGAGCTGTTTGAAAGGAAAAAAGTCATCGACTTTTTTCCCGGAGTTCTTAGAACTTCCGAATTTTTTAAGACAAGATTCCGTTAAAATATTTTCCCGAAGGAACAAAACTAATCCCAAGCATTCCCATCAACTATCCCATACCAGCAAAGCCGCTCCGACCACGCCTAAATCTTTATCATGACGGGAAACAATAATGGAAAGATTTTTCCTGACCGATGAAAACGAATGTTTTTTTATCGCATACCACATGGGATCAAGTATCAATTTTCCCGCCCGCGACGTGCCCCCGGCCAGGACAATCATCCGGGGATTTAACAAATTAATCAGCCCGCCGATTGCAATACCAAGGCTTTTTCCGGCAGTATCCCAAATTTCACGTGCAAGTCCGTCACCTTTTTTCGCGGCAATTTCAATAATAATGGATGTAATAGCATTAAGATCATCATGCACCATATCTGATATGAGCGTTTTCCGCCCGGCCATTATTGCTTCCTGTGTTTTACGGACTAAATGAGGTGCACCGACATAACATTCTAGGCATCCCCGGCAGCCGCATGAACATTTCGGGCCGTACGGGTAGAGCGGTATATGGCCGATCTCACCGGCCGAGCCCGTTGATCCGCGGAACAATTTTCCGTCAAAAATAATACCGCCGCCTACGCCGGTGCCCAGGGTAAGCGTTATAATATTTTTTATTTTCTTTTTTGAATCAAGAATATATGCACCCCACGCAGCTGCATTCGCATCATTTTCAATAATCACCGGAATATTAAAATATTTTTTTAATTCCCTCCCAACCCATACATTTTTCCAGTTTAAGTTCGGTGAAAACCGAACCTTGCCTGAGCGCTGATCAATATCACCCGCAATACCTACCCCGATGCCTTTAATCCGCTGGTTGCCTTTTTTGGCAATCAGCTGTTTACAGGCCTTTTTAATATCCTGAATTATGGCTGCCGGTCCTTCTTTAACTCGCGTATCGAGTTGCATATCCTTTTTTATGTTACCCGATGATTCAACCAGAGCGACCTTTATATGGGTCCCGCCCAAATCAATTCCTAATGCAAGCATGATATGCATCCTTTCTTTGTGAAGGTTAAAAATTCTCCGATTACATATATTGATCCGGTCATAATACATGTATAATCTGAATACCTGCTCATTTCTTCAATTAACGTATCCCAGGCATATATTGATTTTACTTCTTTTAACGGATCGATCCGCTTCACCGTTTGCGTTAACCGATGAGGATCAATAGCCCGTTCATGAGTAATGTTGACTGTTCTAATCTTATCAACATAAGGGATGATAGAGGAAAGCATTGCCTCGTATTGTTTATCGGCTAAGATACCGATCATCAGGAATATGCGGGAAAGCTTGAGGCAGCGGATTGTATCAATGAGCGTATGTATACCTGCCGGATTATGCGCTGCATCAAGAATGACGGATATTTTTTTGCCGGCATGTGAATATTCTATCTTCTGAAAACGTCCCGGCCAGGCGACCTGTGATAATCCATATGCACAATCAGATGATTCAATAGTAAATGAAAATTTATTTTTTAAGATATCGCATGCGGTAAGTGCAAGGCCTGCATTAATCAGCTGATGAAAGCCGAGCAGATTAAGCTCATACCAATGATGATTCCCCGTTATATCATTAAATGTAAACTTCTGCATATGCTTATTGGAGAAAGAAATAAATTCCGCTGAAAAATCATCCCCGGATACATGCAATACAGATCCATGCTCATTACATACATCCTGTATAATCTGTAATCCGTTTTTTTCCGGGCACGGCGCTGAAATAACCGTACATCCGTTTTTGATTATAGCGGATTTTTCGGTAATAATCTGCGGCAAGGAACTGCCCAAATACTGTTCATGTTCAACTGACATAGAGGTCAATATGCAGATTAACGGGCTTTTCAATACATTGGTCGCATCCCATCTGCCTCCCAAGCCGGACTCAATAATACCGATATCAACTTGTTTTCTTTGGAAATAGATAAATGCAGCGCAGGTGAGAATTTCAAAATAGGTTAACTCAACGGACACCATACTGCACGCACTCTGCACTTCACAAAGGATAGCGGCAAGCGCATCAGATGAAATATGCCCGCCATTATACGCAATACGTTCATTGACCGCAATCAGATGCGGTGATGTATATAATCCTGTTTTATATCCTGCCGCACGGAGGATGGATTCAAGTATTGCCGCGGTTGATCCTTTGCCGTTACTGCCGGCAATATGAACCGTCCTGCATGAATCCTGCGGATTATTAAAAACCTGCAGAACCCTCGAAATCGGCCGCAAGTCAGTTCGAATACCTAAGACTTTCGAACGATTTAAATAAGAAAAATCATGCTCAGTCATATTCATAAAAACCTATTTAAAAAAACGTACTAATTTCGAGAGCATTTCCCGTAAATCTTTTCTTTCACAGATTAAATCTATCATACCGTGTTTAAGTAAAAATTCTGATTGTTGAAAACCTTCGGGCAGTTCCTGGCGAATTGTTTGTTCAATAACCCGCGGGCCGGCAAATGCGATTAATGATTTAGGTTCTGCAATAATAATATCTCCCAGCATTGCAAATGATGCCGTAACCCCTCCGGTCGTAGGATGCGTAACTATTGAAATATAGAGAATTCCCTCATCCCGTAAGGTAGCAAGCGCCGAGCTTGTTTTAGCCATCTGCATAAGCGAAAAAATACTTTCCTGCATACGCGCACCGCCGCTTGAAGAGCATATAATAAGAGGTGTTTTGTTCTCGATCGCCCGTTCAATTGCTCTGGTTATCCGTTCGCCCACCGCTGACCCCATACTCCCGCCTAAAAAATTAAAATCCAAGACGGCAGCAACGACTTTTATGCCGTTAATCATTCCCTCTCCGGTAATAACCGCATCGGTTAATCCGGTTTTTTTCTTGCCGATAGAAAGCCGGTTTGAATACGGCTGTAAATCAACAAATCCTAATAGGTCCATTGATTCAATATGCTTATCCATCTCTACAAACGACTCAGGATCAAGCAGCATGGCAATGCGCTCTTGAGCGGAAATTGAAAAATAATAGCCGCATTTAGGGCAGACTTTATAATTACCATCCAGTTCTTTGTTATAAATAATCTCTTCGCATTTTTTGCATTTTGACCATAATCCGTCAGGTACACTTTTTTTTCCGTTTGGTGATTGAACTGCCATAATATATCTCCTTTTTTCGTAAGCTCTAGTGTAGATCCAATAGCGGATATAACGCTACAGAGCTTTTTTCAGTTTGTTAGTATATTTTCTTATTTCTGAATCTAATTTTTTTCCTTTATATTTCCGTATCAACTCAATATATGCAGATCCAACAATAACAGCATCAACATACCGTTTAACTGCCTTGATCTGAAGCGGTGAAGATATGCCGATGCCGACTGCAATAGGGATGCTGGTTCGGCTGCGCAGCCGGCTTAAAAAAGAAATCGTTTTCTTAGGAACAGTTTTCCGTGCACCGGTAACACCGGTTGTTGATACCGCATATATAAATCCGGAGCTCACGCGCAAGATTCTATCCCTGCGCACTTCAGGAGTAATCGGTGAAATAAGCTGAATTAAATGCATATTATTCTTTCTGCTTAAAAACCGCACTTCTCCGGATTCCTCCAAAGACAAATCAGGGATAATCAACCCATCAATAATTCCTTTGTTGGCATGCATCAAACGCGCATACCCGAACCGGGCAAACGGATTTGCATAGCCCATGCATAATATCGGGACAGCAACACGTTTTCGAATTTTCTGTATCCATTGTAAAACGCGCGGAAGCGTAATTCCCTGTTCCAATGCTTTTTCTGATGACATCTGAATTACAGGGCCGTCCGCGATTGGATCTGAAAAAGGAATGCCTATTTCAACCGCATCTGCCCCTGAATCTATTAATACATGAATTAATCTCTCGGTAGTTTGTAAATCAGGATATCCGGCTGTTAAAAAAACAATCAATCCTTTAGCATGTTTCTTTTTTAATTGTAAAAAGGTGTTTTCTATCCGGTTCATAAATCCCTTATTTCCTTCACATCTTTATCTCCCCTGCCGGAAAGACAGATGATGATAGATTTAGTTTTGCTGTATCTGGGCGCTTCAATAATTACCCGTGCAACCGCATGCGCTGATTCAAGCGCAGGAATAATGCCTTCGGTCTGTGATAAAAGTTTAAATGCCTTAACCACCTGTTTGTCAGAGACCGAAACATATGAAACTCTTTTCGTATCATTAAAATACGCATGTTCCGGGCCTACTCCCGGATAATCAAGTCCTGCAGCAATCGAATGAGTGGGCTCAATCTGGCCGAATGTGTCCTGCAGCAGATATGAACGTGCCCCATGTAAAATACCGGGTTTGCCTTTACAGATTGCCGCACCATGCTGGCCGGCCTTGATGCCGTACCCGCCTGCTTCAACACCTATCATGTTAACTGACCCATCAGCGGTAAAAGGATAGAACAATCCCATCGCATTGGATCCACCGCCCACACAGGCGATCAACAGATCAGGCCGGGCAATACCGTATTTTTTAATCTGCTTTTGTGCTTCCTTCCCGATAACTGATTGAAAATTGCGCACCATCATGGGATACGGAAACGGCCCGACAACGGAACCCATCACATAATTGGTTGTTTGCACAGTTGAAACCCATGCTCTGAGCGCTTCATTAATAGCATCTTTCAAGGTGCATGATCCAGTGCTTACTATGCGCACCTTTGCGCCTAATAGTTTCATTCGGTAAAGATTTAATTCCTGGCGCCGTGCATCTTCAGCGCCCATAAATATTTCACATTCAACTCCCAGCAATGCCGCTGCCGTCGCTGTTGCTACGCCGTGCTGGCCGGCACCGGTCTCAGCAATAACTCTTTGTTTGCCCATGTATGTGGCAAGCAGCACCTGGCCGAGTGTATTATTTATTTTATGGGATCCGGTGTGAGCCAAATCCTCCCGTTTAAGAAAAACCTTAGCCCCCTTTAATATACTGGTTAAATTCTCCGCATAATAGAGCGGTGTCGGCCTTCCCGCATACGTTGTTAACAACGAGTTAAGTTTCTTATTAAAAGAAGCATCGTGCGCGAAGATTTGATATGCACGATACAGCTCTTCGAGAGCAGGCATCAGGAGTTCAGGAACGAACATGCCCCCGTACGCACCAAAATACCGCTTTGCCCGTGAAATACCTGACTTGCTTCTTTTTTTCATCTGTTATACCGAAAGAATAACTTGTTTCATTTTATTGTAATCTTTCCGCCGGGGAGATTTTTCGACACCGCTGCATACATCAACACCGAACGGGAGAACCTGTTCAACCGCATACGCCACATTTTCCGCGGTAAGGCCGCCGGCTAAGAAAAAAGGTTTTTTAAACCTATCACGAACTTTTTGCGCAAGTTCCCAGTTAAATGATTCACCGGTTCCTCCCGGCAGTTCAGGATGATAGGTATCAAGGAGAAAATAATCCGCGTTTTCAATAAACGGCGTCATGGTATCCAAGTCGAATTCATGTTTAATACGAAAAACCTTAATTACTTTTACCCCGCTGTCCTTGACCTGATCAATATATTCGGGTGATTCATCACCATGCAGCTGTGCATACACAATACCCGTTTTCTTAACAACCGATACAAGATACGGCATGTCAGCATTAACGAATACCCCGACGGTTGAAATAAAAGGCGGCAGTTTTGAAATAATTTCTTTCGCATTTTTTTCTGAAACTTTCCTCGGGCTCTCAGCGCAAAAATTAAATCCCAAAAAATGCGCGCCCAGATTCACTGCCCAGGTTGCATCTTCGCTGTTGGTAATACCGCATATTTTTATTTTAACCGGCACATATCCCTCCTTACATTTATCTTCCTGCCTGCACTAAATCCTGAACAAACGCCCGGATATCTGCTGCTTTCATTAATGACTCGCCGATCAACACCGCGTTGACTCTGCTTTCCTTAAACCGCTGAATATCCTGCGGAGATTTAAATCCACTTTCAGAAATCACGATTAATCCCTCAGGGATATGCGGCATTAAGTCTTCTGTTACCTGCAAATTAGTCGAAAAATCATTTAGATTCCTGTTGTTTATGCCGATAATGCCTGCACCCGCATCTACCGCCGTATCTAACTCCTTCCGGGAATGAACCTCCACAACAGCATCAAGCTTAAACTGACCTGCCGTCTCCAGCAGAAATGCAAGTTCTTTTCTTTCAAGCACCGCCGTGATCAGCAGGACCGCCTCAGCGCCGTGCACAATTGTTTCAAAAATCTGATACACATCAATAATGAAATCTTTTCTTAACACAGGAAGATCAATTCGTTTTTTTACCGTATCGATGTCCTGAAGCGATCCGTTAAAGAAATCTTCCTCAGTCAGTATTGATACAGCCGCTGCCCCGCCGTCTTTATACTGCATGCAGACCTCAGCGACATCCTTAAGACTGATGATTCCGGCTGAAGGAGATGCCCGTTTATATTCAGCAATAATTTTAATCGTATCATTTTTTTTCAAAGCTTCTGTTAACCGGTTCTGCAGGCAAATTGATGCGCTTTGTTTTTCCAGTGTTTTGATCGATACCTGATTTTTAAGCCCCTGCACTGCTTTTTTCTTAACGTAAACAATATCAGTTAATATATGCGCCATAGCTTATTTGTTAGTGAATGCAGCCAGTTCTTCTAATTTTTTTAAAGCCGCTCCTGAATCAATTGATTCTTCGGCAATACCAAATGCCTGTTTTAAATCGTGCGCCCGTTTATCGCCCGCATCCCGGGAAGCAATTAAAATACCGGCAGCTGCATTCATCAGCGCAACATCCCGGCGTTTATCCCGTTTTCCTTTAAGGATATCCGTAATATGCACTGCATTTATCAGTGCATCACCGCCGGAAATATCTTTTTTTGCAGCAACTGACAACCCAAAATCTTTTGGTTCAATTGTAACTATTTCAACATTATTTTCCTGCACTATGCATGCATGCGTTTTTCCCAGATTAGTGATCTCATCGATCCCCTGTCCATGTACAACCATTGCATGTTTTACGCCTAACCGAGGCAGTACATTCCCGATTATTGAAACAAGTTTTTCATCATATACCCCCATTAACTGCGCAGTTACGCGGGCAGGATTAGTAAGGGGGCCTAAGAGATTGAAAATCGTCCTCAAGCCCAATTCTTTCCTCACCGGCATTGCATTTTTCATGGCACCATGAAGAAGCGGTGCAAAAAGAAATCCGATACCGATTGTGTCTAAACATGTGGAAATTTCTTGAGGAGCAATATTAATATTAACACCCAATTGAGTGAGCACATCAGCAGAACCGCAGCGGGAAGAGACCGACTTATTACCGTGTTTGGCAACGGTATACCCTGCTCCTGATATAATAAATGCAGTTACCGTTGAAATATTAAATGTCCCGCTTCCATCTCCCCCGGTTCCGCAGGTATCGATCATATGCGCACGCTGAGATGGTATGTGAACAGCCGCATTACGCATCGCGGTTGCGGCGCCGGCGATTTCTTCTATCGTTTCGCCCTTAGTGCGAAGCCCTATGAGAAATGCAGTTATCAAAACCTGCGATACCTTCCCGGACATAATCTCTTCCATCGCACAGGATGCCTCATCAAATGTTAAATCTGTCTGTTCAACTAATTTCTTAATAGCAGAATCAATCATAAGTCACCCCCCCCTATCTACCGCGCAAAAAATTCCGCAGCAGCTCTTTACCCTGCGTCGTCATAAATGATTCCGGATGAAACTGAACACCTTCAATCAGCCATTTTTTATGCCTGATTCCCATAATCTCTTGTTGTTTGGTCCAGGCAGTAACAATAAATTTATCCGGCAGAGATTGTTTATCAACCAGCAAAGAATGATATCTGGTCGCTTCAAACGGATTATCCAAATCGCGGTAGACGCGTTTTCCGTCATGGTATATAAAAGATGTTTTACCATGCATAAGTCTTTTTGCACGGACGATCTTTCCCCCAAACGCAGCAGCAATCGACTGATGGCCCAGACAGACACCCAGCATAGGAATGCGGCCCGCAAACTCCTTTACCACCGGTATGGATATCCCGGCATCTTGAGGATACCCGGGTCCCGGGGAAATAATAATTTTTTTAGGCTTAAGGTTTGCAATGTTTTTCAGTGTTATTTTATCATTCCGATATACCGCAACATGACCCCCGAGTTCACCGATCTGCTGAACAAGGTTATACGTAAATGAATCATAATTATCTATTACCAGAATCATAAGACTCCTTTTTCTGCTGTTTGAATGGCTGCGATCAAAGCGGCGGCTTTATTTTTTGTTTCAATATATTCTTTACGGGGGATCGAATCAGCAACGATTCCTGCACCTGCCTGAACAAACGCGGTTTTACCCGTAACCACAATGGTGCGTATCGTTATGCACATATCCATATTACCGGCAAAAGAAAAATAACCGACTGCTCCGGCATACGGTCCTCTCCTGCATGTCTCAAGCTCATCAATAATTTCCATAGCACGTATTTTAGGTGCTCCCGTCACCGTACCTGCCGGGAATGTTGCCCGAAGCAGATCAACCGCATCTTTGCCGGGTTTAAGAAACCCGACAGCAGAGGAAACAATGTGCATGACATGTGAATATTTTTCAATTATTTTTAATTCGGGCAGCTTAATGCTGTTATACCTGCAGACCCTGCCTAAATCATTTCTTCCGAGATCAACCAGCATCACATGTTCGGCTAATTCCTTGGGATCTGATAAGAGCTCATGTTCAAGCTTTAAATCCTGCTTTAGATTCTTTCCTCTTTTCCGGGTTCCTGCAATCGGGCGGATTGAAGCGATCCTGCCTTCTTTACGCACCAGAATTTCAGGCGATGAACCAACTAAATGAATATCTTCCATTTTTAAGTAAAACAAATACGGCGACGGATTTATAACCCGCAGCGCCCGGTATATTTCAAACGGCTTTACCGTTAACGGGAATGAGAATCTCTGCGAGAGCACCGTTTGGATAATATCCCCGTTTCGAATATATTCTTTTGCGCGTTTTACCGATCGGATAAACTGATCTTCGCTTACATTGGATATAATGTTATGAGCATGTGTAAACCGCCGTTTAGGCACAGGTGATTTTGGAGACAATATGCGGCGGATTAATATATTAATTTTCCGAACCGCATCATCATATATTTTTTTTGAGCTCATGCTTTTTTGCACGTTCACACAGGCAACAACTTTTACTTTATGCGATACATGGTCGAATATAATCAACTGGTCGGTCACCATAAAAATACCGTCAGGCATGCTGCCGCTTTGAGCATGCTGATCCGGAAGCTCCTCTATGCTTCTCACGATATCGTACCCGAGATACCCGACCAGCCCTCCCCAAAACCGGGGCAGCCCTTTAAGATGCACCGGCTTAAACTTCTTCAGCAATTCTTTTAACACATGCAGCGGTTTGGAGGTATGCGTAACCAACGGCTTGGCCTTACCTTCAACGATTTCAACACGGTCGCTGTACATCTTAATAATTTTTGCCGGATGAACAGCAATAAATGAATACCGGCCCCAGCGCTCACCGCCTTCAATACTTTCTAATAAATAGCCGAACTTATTACTGCCGATAACTTTTTCAAAAATTGAAACCGGCGTATCCCTATCAGCTAAAATCTCTTTAAAGACAGGAATGATATTTGCTTTTTTGCTTAAATTCGCAAACTCAAGACACGTTGGATAACATTCTTCTTTGTTCATAGCATTTTCCTTTAATATAAACTTATAACTCTCCCCTTAATATCAGAAAAAGGGATAAAATAAATCTTCTCGCCCGTGGCCGGGTCAATCCAATCACGGCTGTCACCCGATTCATCACGGTTATCACCGGCAACAAAAACCATATTTGGCGGCACCCGTACCGGCTCGAGGGTATCACCTTTGAGCCGCTCACTGGCTCTGGTATGCTGCACATATTCTTCGTTCAGCGGAAGCCCGTTTAAAAATATAATTTTCTTATAGATCGCTATCTCATCACCGGGAAGCCCGATCACGCGTTTAATAAGATCCTTACGCTTATCGACCGGAGACGTACATACAATAATCTCTCCAGGCCGCGGAGCTCTGAAACGCAGAGTAAGCTTTTCCAAAAACAACTGTTGTCCCACGGTTAATGTGGGTTCCATTGAACCCGAGGCGACATAAATACCTTCGATTACGAATAATCGCAGGATAATCGCCAGGATAATACCAATCACAATAAAACCAGCTGTGCGTTTTATCATTTCGTCCGGTAAACTTTTTTAGGATCAAAAATCTTTTTGCCGGAAACCTTCAACGCCCCCGTTTTTCCTGTTTGTTTAAAAAAACAACTGTGATACCCGGTATGACATGCTGCATTGCCGATCTGCCTGACTTTAAAAAGAATACAATCACCATCGCAATCAATATGTATTGCTTTAATAATTTGACGGTTACCGGAAGTTTCGCCTTTGCGCCACAAGGTTTTTCTCGATCTGCTCCAAAAACATGTTTTTCCCTCTTTTAAACTTACCCTTAAAGATTGTTTATTCATGTATGCTGCCATAAGAACCGTATTATCTTTTGCATCTTGAATGACCGCCGGAACTAATCCATGCGTATCAAAGGCAACCATCCGTATGAATTTATTAATATTTCGTGTATGCATCTCATCTCCCTCTTATCGGTATTTTTTTATGCGCTAAATATGTTTTTAAATCTGCAATCTTAAGTTCTTTATAATGAAAGAGTGATGCAGCCAGCACCGCTGATGATCCGCCGGCTTTAAGCGCATCATAAAAATGCTTTTTGGTTCCGGCCCCGCCTGATGCAATAACCGGAATTTTAACTGAACCCGTTATTTTTTTAAGCAAATCAATATCATACCCTTCTTTAGTGCCGTCTTTATCCATACTGGTTACCAATAACTCTCCGGCGCCGAGCTGCTGCGCACGCACAGCCCATAGAGCAGCATCAATCCCGGTCGGTGTCCTGCCGCCGTGTAGATATACCTCCCATGATTTTCTGCCGTTTCTTTTTTTTGCATCAATCGCAACAACAATGCATTGACTTCCGCAAACCTTAGCCGCCTGTTTGATGAACGCAGGTTTTAAGACCGCTGCGGTGTTAAGCGATACTTTATCGCATCCTGCATTAAGCAGATTTCTAATATCTGTAACCGAACGTATACCGCCGCCTACGGTGAGCGGTATAAACACATGTGCTGCAGTGCGTTTAACTAGTTCAATCATAGTCTGCCGATTTTCAGAAGAGGCGGTAATATCAAGAAATACGATTTCATCGGCGCCTTCACGGTTATACCGTTCGGCAACTTCAACCGGATCACCGGCATCCCGGATATCAACAAACCTGGTTCCTTTAACCACCCTGCCTTTATCACAGTCCAGGCATGGAATTATTCTTTTGGTGAGCATATCTCAATTGCCTCTTTAAGATGTATATTGCCTAAATATATTGCTTTCCCCAATACGACCCCAAGGATATGAGGCAGATTCATTGAATTAAGTTTTACGATATCATCTATCGAGCTAAATCCCCCCGAAGGAATAATTTCCATATTAAGATTTTCAGCCAAATCTGCAATCCCGGCAAAATTAGGGCCCTGCATCATCCCGTCTTTTTCAATATCCGTATATAGAATGGTTTTAATTCCTTTTCGTTCAAGGTTCTTCCCCGCATATACCGCATCTAAACTCGTTTCAGACTGCCAGCCTGAAACCGCGACCTTGCCTTTATTCACATCAACAGCAGCAATAATCTTATCCGGATATTTTTGTACTGCTGATTCAAGAAAAACAGGATCTTTTATCGCAGCGGTTCCGATAATCGCATAATCAACCCCGCAGGAAATAACGCAGTCAAGCGCATGCATGTCTCGAATCCCCCCGCCCAGCTGAATGGGGATATCATGAGCTTTTTTTATCATATCAATCAAACGAAGATTGGTCAGTTTACCGGAAAATGCACCGTCTAAATCAACGATATGAAGCCGGAGAGCTCCCTGGGATATCCATTTCTGCGCCGTGATAACCGGATCTTCAGAAAAAACCGTTTCTTTGTCTTTCTTGCCCTGCGTCAACATAACAGATCGGCCGTTACGGATATCAATAGCTGGCATAATAAGCATATTTTTTATGTGTTCCCCTTTTTAACAAAATATTTTATAATCTTAATGCCGTCTTCACCGCTTTTTTCCGGATGAAACTGGCATCCATAAATGTTTTTTTTCTGTACCGCTGCTTTAAACCTAATCCCGTAGTCAGCACTGGCAAACCGCGCAGACCGGTCGGATGATTTAACACAGTATGAATGCACAAAATAAAAATATTTGTCAGCGCACAATTTTTCAAATTGAGTTGCCGGGTCTGAGACAATTATTTTATTCCATCCCATATGAGGAACCGGCATTGCGGAAGATCCTTTAAAAGGAAATCGCATGACCGTTCCTTCAAGAATGCCCAGCCCCTTATGCAGTCCGCCTTCAGTGCTCGTTTGAAAAAGAAGTTCAAATCCCAAACAAATTCCTAAAAAAGGTTTTTGAGACGCAGCATGCGCCAAAATAGGTTTAATTAATTTCTTTTTTCGTAAATTTGCAGCCGCTGCACCAAACGCACCCACTCCGGGAAGAATCAAGGATGATGCACATGCAATTTCCGAAGCAGACGATGAGATGCGCGCCCGTGAGCCGACATGCTCAATAGCCTTCTGCACACTCCGCAAATTCCCCATCCCATAATCCACAATAACAATCATATATAAGATATTCCTTTGTTCCTTTTTCGTCTTTCTCCCTTAGTGCCTTCTTCGTCTGTCTTCTTTAATTTCTTATTCCTTTTTAAAAACAGGGAATGAATTTATTTGCGATTTGAAAATTTCCGGCATCCGAAGACAAAATCCGGAAACTTTGTTCGAGCTGTCTGAAAGCAAAAAAGTCGTCGACTTTTTTGCTTGAGTTCTCGAACAACCGAATTTTGTCGTCTATCGGATGACGATAGAGAAATTTTCCTTGAGCAAATAAATTCATTCCCTGTTTTTGTTTTTGCACATTAAATCTTTCCTTTCGTAGAAGGCATCCCTTTTACTTTTTTATCAAAACTCACCGCCTCTGCTAAAGCCAGGGCAAACGCTTTAAACGAGGATTCCGCAATATGATGATTATCCCTGCCGTAGGCCTTATTAAGATGCAGGGTGATTTTGCTGTTAAAAGAAACTGCGCGGTAAAAATCCTCAATTAACCCATAATCAAACGAATCTTTTATTGATTTTGAAAATCTAATATTAAACACTAAATACGGCCGGCCGGAGATATCAACCTGCGCTGTAACTAACGACTCATCCATAGGTGCTGAAGCCTCGCCGAATCTTCTAATGCCCTGTTTATTCCCCAGTGCGCGGTTAATTGCATCGCCCAGCGCAATACCTAAATCCTCAACTAAGTGATGATTGTCTATGTCTGTATCACCGCGTGCATTAATATTCAAATCAATACGTGCATGTTTCGCAAATAAGTTAAGCATATGATCCATAAACGGAATGGTTGTGTTAATCGCATATGAACCTCTGCCGTCAAGATTTATGTTAAGTTTAATATTTGTCTCGCTTGTTTTTCGTGTTAAGACACAGGTGCGTTTTTTCATGCCTGCATTCTCCTTGTTAAAGATTTTTTGTGCTCATACATCCCTTCGGACGAAGCGATCTCAGAGGCATATGCAAAATCATCGGAACAATACCGGTATGCAACCGAATTTATTCGTTTATAAAAATTGCAGATCGAAAGTCCGGAACTAAACCGGGCCGTGCGTCCCGTCGGCAGAATATGCGAAGGCCCGGCAATATAATCTCCTATTGCAACCGGCGTATTCCGGCCGATAAAAACCGCGCCTGCTGAACGAATCAGCTTTGCTAATTGTGCATTTTTTTTACTCATAAGCTGCAGATGTTCCGGCGCGATCTTATTAACAATCTCTGCTGCCTGCGCAATCGTCGGCACCGTGATTATGCGGGCAGATCGATTCATTTTTTTTAACTGTGCGCTTAATTTTTTGTTTAAACTAATAATCCAAGCATGTGCGTGAGGATCATGTTCTTTCTGTGCTTTAATATCCTGCATAATAAGTTTAATATCAGCAGCCGCATCAGCCACAATAGCAACTTCGCTGGGGCCGGCGAGCATATCAATACCGACGGTTCCGTATACCAGTTTTTTTGCCGCAGTTACATATACATTCCCCGGGCCGACAATCAGGTCTACCGGTTTAATAGTTTTTGTTCCAAAGCTAAGCGCTGCAATTCCCGCGGGCCCGCCTATCTGATAAAACTCATCAATACGTGCAATATACGCGGCAGCTAAGACTTCATTGGTTATCTTACCCGGCGGGGATATGCATACGACGCGTTTTACTCCGGCTGTTCGGGCCGGCACCGCTCCATGCAAGACTGTTGAAGGATATGAAAAGCGTCCACCCGGCACATACACACCTGCTGAATCAACCGGAATCCATTTCTGCGCGCAAATCTTATCACGCGTCTTTAGTGTCCAATCTCTGACAATCTGTTTTTTTTCTTCCGTATAAAAAGATGCAATATTTTTTTGAGCTGCCCTCAGCGCATTCCGCAAATCCGGCGACAGGGTACGATATGCATTACGCAGCACCTTTGCAGAAATCTTAAATCTCGAGGCTTTTAAATTAACGCCATCGAACTTCTTAATATACTTCGCCACCGCACTATTTCCGTTACGTTTTACATCTTTTAGAATCAGCTCAATCTTACGTTCATTTATTTTCATGCCTGTACTCTCCTGATTGAAGCACCTAATGATCTTAATTTTTTCTCCAGGTCTTCATATCCTCTGTCAATATGATAAATACGCGTTATTTCAGAGGTATTGTCCGCAGCAAGCGCTGCCAGAACGAGGGCCGCTCCTGCACGCAGATCTGAAACCATAATCGGCGCCCCGGATAATTTTTGTACCCCTTCAATTAGAATCGAATTTCCCCGAATGCGGATCTTTGCCCCCATACGGTTAAGTTCCGGAACATGCAGAAACCGTTTCTCAAACACCGTCTCGGTAACCACACTCACCCCTTTAGCAACAGCCATCAGCGAAACCCAGGGGGCCTGCATATCAGTCGGGAAACCGGGATACGGCGCTGTTTCAACCTGAGCCGGTTTAACCGCGCCTTTAGCCTGCACTTTTATACAAGAAGCAGAGATCTCGATATGCACGCCTGCTTCTTTCAGTTTATCAATTAATGAGAGACAATGTTCATGTTGCGCTCCGTAAAGAGAAACCGATCCGCGTGTTATGGCAGTAGCCACCATAAATGTGCCGGCCTCAATGCGGTCCGGCATAACCGTATATTCGATTCCATGCAGTTTCGATATCCCCTGCACCACTAGACAGCGTGTTCCTTCACCAAAAATTCGCGCTCCCATCTGCTTCAAACAAAGGGCCAGATCAATAATCTCAGGTTCCTGAGCAGCATTGTCAATAATCGTTTTCCCTTGTGCTAAAACCGCTCCCATAAGAAGATTTTCAGTCGCTCCCACACTGGGAAAATCAAGCAGTATGCGCCTGCCCTTCAAACCATTGGTTGCAAGCTCAATGTATCCCTGTTTCATGCGCGCGGTGCATCCCATATCCTTAAACCCGTTAACATGAAACTGTATCGGCCGCACACCAATCGCACAGCCGCCGGGCAATGAAACGTGTACTTTGTTATACCGCGCCAGCATCGGCCCCATAACGAGGACCGAGGCACGCATTTTTTTCACTAAATCATACGGTGCGGTGAATGTGCGCGGTTTGCCGTGAAAAATATGCACCGTATCTTTTTTTCGAACAACTTTTTTTCCCAATGAACTGAGCAATGCGCACAGGGTATGTATATCCATTAAATCAGGAACATTGTGTATGATACACGGATCATCAGTTAATAACGCTGCCGTTAAAATCGGGAGCGCGGCATTTTTTGAACCGGAAATCGTCACCTTGCCTGATAACCGTTTACTGCCTTTAATAATATATTTGTCCATAGATTTTAAGTTCCCATTTAATATTGTGCGGATACAATCCGGTCAAATCCTGCATAATCTTTACGCACCACTATTTTTGATGCATTTTGTTGTTCCAAACGTGCAACAACAAATGCGGCCTGATCCGGATCAATCTCCATAATGAGATAACCATTGACCTTAAGGATATCCCCGCATGAATCTATCAATAACTTAAGCAGATCCATCCCGTCTACCCCTCCATCTAAGGCAATACGCGGTTCACACCGTACTTCTGCCTGCAGATGATCCAATTCATCCGATTTAATATACGGCGGATTAGATATAATCATATCAAACATTGATCCCTCATTAATAAACCGGGAAATCGTATCAGTCTGAATGAAAGATATTTTATGGGCAAGTTTTAAACTGATGCTGTTATATTCAGCCGTCTGCAATGCAGGTTTGCTTCGATCGCATGCCGTAATCTGAGCATGTTCAAGGTGAGCTGCACATGCACATGCAATCGCACCGCTGCCGGTGCCAAAATCTAACAGGTTAACCTCGGCTGAATTAACATGATTATTTTTTATAACGTTTAGTGCATATTCAACCATTGCTTCAGTTTCTGGCCGCGGGATCAACACCTGCTGATTAACCTGTATGCGCAGGCCCATAAATTCCTGATACCCGATCAGATATGCTGCCGGGATGCGCTGCTGTCTTTGGTTAAGCAAATCGATGAACAGAGATTTTGCTTTTTGACCAACCGTTTCATCCAGGTTAATATACAGATCCATCCGGTTAACGTTAAGCACATGCGCCAGCAGGATCTCGGCATCTATCCGTGGATTCGGGATCTCGTGCAGCGTCAACTGCGTAACCGCAGCATACAACAGTTCCCGTATAGATTTAGTTTTTTCAATCGATTCAATAATACTGTTCATATTGGTTTTAGACATCTTCATTAAGTTTTTCTTCTTCCATCAAGAGCGCCTGCACTATCCCTTCTAATTCTCCGTTTAAAATACCGGGAAGATTATGGACCGTAAAATTTATCCGATGATCAGTCACCCGGTCCTGAGGAAAATTATACGTCCTGATCTTTTCACTCCGATCGCCGGAACCAATCTGTTTTTTGCGTTTATCAGCGATCCCCTGCGTCTGCTCCCGCCGGGCTTTCTCACGCAAACGTGCTGATAATACTTTCATGGCTTTTGATTTATTTTTAAGCTGTGACCGTTCATCCTGGCATTGCACCACAATCCCTGTCGGGATATGCGTTATGCGAACGGCCGAATAGGTCGTATTAACTGATTGACCGCCTTTGCCTGATGAACAGAATGTATCAATACGCAGTTCATCGTTCTTAAGTTGAAACTCTTTTTCTTCAACTTCAGGAAGCACCGCTACCGTTATGGCAGACGTATGAATACGGCCGCTCGCCTCAGTCTTCGGCACACGCTGCACACGATGAACACCTGACTCATATTTAAAATGACGGTATGCCATATTTCCCCGTACCATAAAAACTACTTCTTTAAATCCGCCCACCCCGGTTGGATGCGAATCAACCAGTTCAACTTTCCATCCTTTATTTTCAGCATACCGCGCATACATGCGGAAAATATCGCCGGTAAAAAGTGTTGCTTCATCACCGCCGGTTCCGGCACGGATCTCAACAATGGTATTACGTGAATCATCGGGATTCACCGGAATAAGCAGTTGTTTTAAATCTTTAATAATTTCATCTCTTCTGCTGATAAGGTCGAGTTTCTCCCCTTCGGCATATGCCGCCAGATCATTCTCATCACTCTCAATTATCTCATCAAGATTATCAATTTCTTGTTCAATCTTTTTGATTTCATGCAGTTTTACAACTTTGGGGCGCAGATCAGCATGCTCACGCATAAGCTTTTGATATTTTTCCTGGTTGGACAAAATATCAGCGCTCGCCAGTTCAGTTTCAATCGAATTGTATGATTTTTCAATTTCCATTAATTTATCGATTAACTGCATAAATTTCCTTTAAAAACCCTATCACATAAAAAATAAATAAGCAGAGGGGATCGCGTGTTCTCCTCTGCCTAAATACAACAAATGAAACCAGTTATTGTTTGTCTTTTTTTACTGCTTTTTTTAAGCGCTTGGGGACCGTGCTTAAAATTCTCTTCTTTTTGGTAGAGGCCGGCACTTTTTTGGTCAGTTTTTTCGCTGCACGTTTAATAGTTTTACCGCCTGTTTTCACAAATCTCTTCTGGAACCGTTCAACACGGCCGGCCGTATCAATTAATTTTTGATTCCCGGTAAAAAATGGATGGCATTCAGAACAAATGTCTATTTTGATTTTGGGCAAGGTCGAACGCGTGCCAAACGTATTACCGCAGGCACAGGTTACCTGCGATTCAACATATTTTGGATGAATATCTTTTTTCATAATACGGTTACTTCCTTTCAATATAAGTATACATATACGATTAATTAGATTGAAAAATCATATTAAATTTATACTTATATGTCAAGACCCCCGGAACTTAAAAAAATGAATGAGATTATACGCATTATAAAGGGTGAATAACCCGATTGGAGCTGGATGAGGGTAGTATAGGGGATAAGCAGGGATTAAAGCTACCCATCCATGCTGGAGAGTTCCATTGAACGGAGGAAATCTTTGTTTGATTTAGTGGCGGATATTTTGTCTTTTAAGAGCTCGATTGCTTCAATACTGTTCATCTGAGAGAGGACTTTGCGCAAAACCCAGACTTTATTTAACGTATCTTCATCAAGCAGCAGTTCTTCCTTACGGGTGCCGGATCTATTGATATCAACCGCAGGGAAAATACGGCGCTCAGATACTTTGCGGTCTAAAAATACTTCCATATTCCCGGTTCCTTTAAACTCTTCAAAAATAACATCATCCATACGGCTGCCGGTTTCAACCAGGGCAGTTGCAATAATCGTTAAACTCCCTCCCTCTTCAATATTCCGGGCAGTACCAAAAAACCGTTTTGGACGTTGGAGCGCATTCGCATCAAGACCGCCTGAAAGAACACGTCCGCTTGAGGGTGAAACCGTATTATATGCCCGCGCTAAACGGGTAATAGAATCCAGCAGGATCACCACATGTTTGCCATGTTCAACCATTCGTTTTGCTTTTTCAATAACCATATCAGAAACCTGTACGTGGCGCTCCGCAGCTTCATCAAAGGTCGAGGAAATAACTTCGCCTTTAACTGAACGCTGCATATCGGTCACTTCTTCAGGACGTTCATCAATGAGAAGAACAAAAAGAAAAATATCCGGATGATTGGTCGTAATGGCATTAGCAATTTTCTGCATAACAATGGTTTTTCCCGTACGCGGCGCAGAAACGATTAATCCCCGCTGGCCCATACCAATCGGACAACAAATATTTAAAATCCTGCCGGTAAGTTCATTTTTATCTGTTTCGAGATTAAGCATCTCGTGGGGAAACAAGGGAGTGAGATTATCAAACAAAACTCGTTCACGAATGGTATCCGGATTCTGGCCATTAACTTCTTTCACCTGAAGAAGCGCAAAAAACCGCTCCCCTTCTTTAGGCGGCCGTACATGGCCTGAAACCGTATCACCTTTTCTCAAACTGAACTTTTTTATCTGTGACGGGGATATATAAATATCATCCGGTCCGGGCAAATAATTATAATCCGGAGAACGTAAAAAGCCGAAGCCGTCAGGCAGTATTTCGAGCACTCCTTCATCATATATAACATCATTGCGTTTTGATTTTGCTTCCAGGATTTTAGCCAGCAATTCAGGTTTGCGCAAGCCCGTAGCGTTTTCAATTTTCAGCTCATTAGCCATTTTGGTGAGGTCAGCCAGGCTTAATTTGGCTAATTTCATGTTTTCCTGCTGTGTATCAATCTTTTCACGTTGATTTACGTTGTCTTTATTCACGATTGGCTCCTTCTTTTGTTGTGACGTACCATTGGTATGGTTATGGTGACGGTTGTTATTAGAATGATTTGACGCACCATTAGTGCGGTTATGGTGACGGTTGTTATTATTATGATATGGTTTTTGCATGCATTATGTTAAATCTGAGGATTTTTTATTTACGACTTAGATGTATTTTAAGACTTAGATGAGTTGCAATTGTACAATGCTCTTGCAGGTCTCTTTAAATCATTTCTTATTTTTTTTAAGCAAGATTCTTACTAATTATATTATATTATAGTTAATTTAAAATATTTGTCAAGGTTTAAATTCACCGTACGCTTTTCCCTTTTTCGCATCAACATAATGCTGTGCCGCATACGCAGCCGTCGCCCCGTCACCGCACGCGGTTATTATCTGCCGTAAAAGCTGTATTCGGCAATCACCCGCAGCGAAAATACCCGGTTTGCTTGTTTCCATATGTGCATTGGTCTCTATAAAACCTTGGCTATCGGTCTTTACCAATCCTTGCAGGAATGCGGTTGCCGGCGTTATCCCGATAAGCACAAAGACTCCATCGCAGCTTAGATCTTTTGTATTATTCGTTTTAATATTGGTAAGCTTTATTTTTTCAACTTTGGTACTGCCCTTAATTTCACTCACGCTCGAATTCCACTCAACCGTAACTTGTGAAGAAGACAGCAGCTGTTCCTGCATTATTTTCTCAGCACGCAGACGGTCGCGGCGGTGTACCAGGGTGATCTTATGTGCAAACCGTGTTAAAACCAGAGCATCTTTAACCGCAGTATCTCCGCCGCCAACCACGACTACATGCTTGTTTTTAAAAAAAGGGCCATCGCATGTTGCGCAATAAGAAACTCCTTTACCCACAAACTCCTGTTCACCCTTAACCCCTATTTTTTTAGGTTCAGCTCCGGTTGAACAAATAATCGCATCTGTTTGATACGAGTTTTGATCCGTTATTACCGTCATATATTCACCCGGACTAATTGATTTAACTGATTCGGCCTTTACGTTAAAATCAAATTGTTTAAGCTGTGTTTCGATTTTTTCAACCCACACAAATCCACTGCTATTTTCAGAAAAGCCGGGAAAATTCTCTATGTTATCTATTATCAATGCCTGACCGCCGGTGCCTGCTTTATCAATCACCAGTATATTCATTCGTGCACGCAAAGCATAGAGTGCCGCTGTTAAACCTGCCGGTCCTGCACCAATAATAATCAGGTCATATATCTGAGTCATCAGCTAAATTTTCCTTTATACATAAAGTTTATTTTATCAAATTTGAGACATATTCCGCAATTGCCGGTGCACAGGTAAGCCCCGGAGATTCTATGCCGATTAAATTTATCAATCCCGGAAATCCTTTTTTGGACTCTTCTTGAATAATAAAATCAGCAAAAGAATTATTTCTTGTTTTACGCTGCGGACGTATGCCGCAGGTGTCCATATATAAATCATCTTCCCGCACAAAAGGCAGATATGCATGTATAGAAGCAGTAAACTCTTTCTTATGAGATTCATCCATTGCATAATCAATTTTATCAACAGGGTACCTGTTTGGGCCGAATCGGATATGTTTTTTAAGGTCAAAACACATATGTATCCCCAACGATTTAACGGAACTCTCAGGCAGAGGATAAATAAGCCTTGAAAATACAAACTCATTGTCCCGTTTAAATTTAACATATTCCCCTTTTGAAAAGATAAGCCGGTATTCTTCCTTTTCAACATCTATACCTGCATATGAAGCTATCGTATCTGCATACAATCCTGCCGCATTTATGACCCAGTTTGCTTCAAACAATTCATTCTGCGGTGAAATATGGACCCTAAACCGGTGAGCATTCACCTTCTCAATGCCGTCAACCGTGCTTTTAAAAAGGCTTAACACCCCCTGATCCTGTGCATTTAAGAAAAAATATCTCATTAACATTTCAGAATCAATCACGCCGGTTGAAGGAACGAACAACCCGCAGTATGCATTGACTAATGGTTCCATATCCTTAATATGTTCTTTCGTCAATAGTTTTAATCCTTTAACGCCGTTATTTTTTCCCTGTTCATAGAGTTCATGCAGAGGTTTTTCTTCTGCTTCGCTGCGTGCAATAACAATTTTACCGGTTGGAAGAAACGGAATTTTTTTTGCACTGCACAATGCATACAGCTCTTCATTGCCTCTTATGCATAATCTTGTTTTAAGCGATTCAGCGGGATAATATATGCCTGAATGAATGACTTCACTGTTCCTGCTGCTCGTCTCAATCCCAAAACGGTCATTTTTTTCTAAGATAAGCACCGTCATACCGGTATGTGAAAGTTTTTCAGCAATCGCCAGCCCCACCACGCCGGCACCTATAACAGCCACATCAACTTGTTCCATTTATACTATCCTGCTTTTCAACGAAATATACAGGTTTTTAACCTGATGTTTTACGAATGAAACATCCTTATTATTAATAATTACATAATCGGCTTTTTCAATTTTTTTCGTAATTGGAATTTGTGCATTAATCATGGCTGATGCCTGACCGGAATTAATATAATCGCGCTTCTTCAACCGGGAAATCTGATTTTTTCTTGAAGCTTCAACGACCACCGCCAGATCAGCCAGATTGTCGATTTCTGATTCAAAAAGAAGCGGTGCATCCAGCACGACAACCCCGCGCGAATATCTGCGTAATTTAGATTTAATCACTTGTATAATTTTAGGATGCGTTATCTTTTCAAGCAGTTTTCTCTTATCATAAGATTTAAATATAATACTGCGCATGCGCCTTCGGTTAAGCTCACCCGCAGGAAGCAGTATTGTCCGGCCGAATGCAGCAGCCACGTTACGCAGTGCGGGACTCCCTTTTTTTAAGATTGCCCGCGCTATTTTATCAGCATCAACAATATGCGCACCGCATCTTTTAAATTCCCTCACCGCCGTTGATTTACCCGTTGCAGGCCCGCCGGTTAATCCGACTATTATTTTTTTCTTATATTTTTTCAAGATCCCTCCAATTTGCACCTCTCTTCATATCAACAATCAACGGAACAGAAAGCTCAACCGCATGCTCCATATGTTCTTTGATAAGCTCACGCATCTGATCAAACTCATCTTTTTTCACTTCAAAGAGCAGATCATCATGGATCTGAAGCAGCATTTTTGATTGTAATTTTTTTGCAGATAATTCTTTGCCAATAGTAACCATCGCCACTTTGATAATATCAGACGCACTGCCTTGTATGGGAGTGTTCATTGCCAGACGCTGGCCAAAAGCCTTCATCTGCGGTTTATCTGATTGAAGCTCAGGAAGATATCTGATCCTGCCTAACAACGTTGATACACTGCCGGAAGTTTCAGCCTGCGCTAATGTTTCTTCTATCCAAATTTTAACACCGGCATATGTTACAAAATAATTGTCGATAAATTTTTGAGCTTCCGTCCTGGAGATTTTTAATGTTTGTGCCAGCCCGAATGCCTGCTGGCCGTATACAATACCAAAATTAATTGCTTTTGCATTATTCCTCATCTCATCAGTCACTTCAGCCGCCGGAACACCAAAGACTTGCGCCGCGGTTTCTTTATGAATATCACCGCCCGAATTAAACGCGTCAACCAGGACATTATCTTGAGATAAATGCGCAAGCACCCGTAAATCAATCTGAGAATAATCAGCTGATAGAAATACGGATCCATCTTCAGGGATAAACACCTTTCGTATCATCCGTCCATTTTCTGTCCGCACGGGAATATTCTGCAAATTTGGATCAGATGATGAGAGCCGTCCGGTTGCAGTCACTGCTTGATTAAATGAGGTATGCAGCCGGGATGTATCTGGATCAATCTGTAACATAAGCGCATCAACATATGTTGATTTTAATTTTTGAAGCTCACGATAGGAGCGCAGCAACCGGGGAAGCTCATGATGAGCGGATAATTCTTCCAGCACATTATCATCCGTCGAAAACCCGGTTTTAGTGCGCCTGATGACCGGCAGTTTTAATTTATCAAATAAAATAACTGCTAACTGCTTCGGCGAATTGATGTTTACCTTTTCTCCGGAAGCAGCATAAATATCTTTTTCAAGTTTTTTTATTTTTTCCCCAAAAACAGCCGAAAGTTCATTGAGGTATGCGGTATCAATTTTAATACCGTCTTTTTCCATGCCGGCCAATATATTAAGGAGAGGGATTTCAACATCAAAATAAAGCGCGCACAGCTTCTTCTTATTCTCTAACTCCTTATGCATCACCTCATAGAGCATATAGGTCGCATCCGCATCAGCACAGGCATAATCACCCAGTTTTTGGAGATCAACCTGATCCAAACGCAATGCATTTTTTCCTTTGCCTACGAGGCCTGTGTATTCAGTCATGGGCATCGAAAAAAAATCCAAGGCTAAACTTTTTAAACGGTGAGAGCTCCGCGAAGGGTTTAACAAATAGGAAGCAAGCATGGTGTCAAAATAAATGCCGGTAAGATTAATGCCTGCATTCATAAGCATGAGATAATCAAATTTAAGATTATGCCCGATAATTTTTAAGTTTGACTGCTCAAGAAAATTTTTAATTGCGGCAAATATCCCGCGGGGAGCTCCCTGTACAGGCACGTACCACGCATTGTTTTTTTCACACGATAAGGATATACCTATAAGCCCAGAAGTAAACGTATTTAAGCCCGTGGTCTCGACATCCAATGCAAAAACTTCGGCAGCCTGAAGTTTATTAAGAACTTTCTGCAGTGCTTTTTCATCAGATATAATTGCATATTTTTTATTCTCCGGCGGCGCATCAGACACCGCGATACGCAGTTCATTAAGCAGGCTTTTAAAACCTAATTCTTGAAAAAACTCAACTGTTTCTTTTTTCGCTTCCGGCAGTTTTCCCGGCATACCGCTTAAAGGAATGGATATCGGCACTTCCTTATCCAGGGTAACCAAATCTCTGCTCACGTACGCCTGGGCTTTATTATCGATAAGTTTTGCTTGAAGTTTTTCAGGTATGCGGGCAATGTTTGCATATATTTCATCCAGTGATCTAAACTCCTGTATTAATTTAAGCGCGGTCTTTTTACCCACACCGGGCACCCCGGGAATATTATCAGACGCATCTCCCATTAATGCAAAATAATCAACTATTTGTTCAGGTTTAATGCCGAGAAGAGTTTCAACCGTCTGTGGATCAAGAATTTGGTCTTTCACCACATTCCAAACAACCACGTTATCAGAGACGAGCTGAAGGGCATCTTTATCCCCGGTTACGATAATCGTATCGCATGTTTCGCTGCTGCCGATCTTTGCCAGTGCCGCGATGAGGTCGTCTGCCTCATATCCGGCAATGGAAAGCGAAGCAAATCCTAAGAGATCAACTATTTTTTTAACGACCGGGAATTGAATCTTTAAATCCTCATCAACCGGTTTTCTGGTTGCTTTATATGCGGGATATATTTTTTTTCGATTTGCAGGTGCCGGATGGTCAAAGCAGACCACCAGATGGTCAGGTTTTTTTTCACGCACGATTTTAAAGAGGAGTTTGGTAAAACCATATGCGGCATTTACCATCAGCCCTGTTGAGGTATGCAGCGGCGGCAATGCATGATATGCACGGTGAATATACGCATGCGCATCAATAAGATATAATTTTGGACGTGTCATGAATAATATAGATTAGATACCGGGTGGAAATTTTTATGAGCTGCTAAAAAATCTAGTTAAGTAACTTATTAATCTCTTCCCGCCATTCGGACTCATACCGGGGGGTAAACCCGCTGTACTGCTTTATAATAGTGCCTTCCTGATCTATAATGAAAAACGCAGGGATTCCGCGCACCCCGTATTCCTGAGAGACCTGGCTTAATCCCCCAACCAGGGTAATATACGAGAACGAATGCTCTGCAATAAAATCATCAGCCTGTTTTCTGTTTTGATCAAGATTAATGCCCATAATGACCACTTCATCATTATCTTTGTATTCTTCATGCAGGGCGGCAACGCGGGGAATCGCTGTTCTGCAAGGCGGGCACCACGAAGCCCAAAAATCAATAAAAACCACTTTACCTTCGAACTGCTCCGATGAATATTCTATTCCGGAAAAATCTTTAAGGGTAAATGAAGGAGCTTTACTTCCGGAGACCCCGGATGAAGAACCCGATTTACATCCGCTTGCCAGGATACTTAAGCCGACTATCAAACATACACTAAGTAATTTAAGATATAAGCTGATTGATTTTCTCCTGAATATCTGCTTTGGTCCGAAGTCCAACCATCTGTTCATAGGGTTTGCCTCCTTTAAAAATAATCAATGTAGGGATTGATGCGATCTGATATTTTGCCGCAGTTGCCGATGCATCATCAGTGTTTAATTTACATACTTTAAGTTTTCCTTCATTCTCTTGAGCTAATTCGTCAATAATCGGTGATAGCCGCTTGCACGGTCCGCACCGCGGTGCCCAGAAATCCACCAGCACAATTCCGTCATTCTGCAATACTTCAGTTTCAAAATTAGCATCAGTCACCTGAATCTCACCCATATTATCCCCCATTATTTGTTATTCGTTATTTGTTATTCGTTTTTCGTCGTTCGTTACTCGTCTTTCACCTTTGACTTAAAATTTGTAATTACTCTACAGTACCGGTAAATATTTTTTTATTTCATACTCGGTTACATGTTTAGCGTAATTATCCCATTCTATTTTCTTATTTTCAATAAATTTCTCAAACACATGATCGCCTAATGTATTCTTTAAAAATATGCTTTTTTCAGCCACTTCAATCGCTTCAAGAAGACTGCCCGGCAATGAGTCTATATGTTCTTTCTTTCTCTCTTCAGGCGTCATATGAAAAATATCTTTTTCAGTCGGCGGCGGCAGTTCCATCTTATGTTTTATGCCGTCAAGACCGGCAGCAACCATCACGGCAAATGCCAGATATGGATTACATGCCGGATCAGGGAATCTCAGTTCAATTCTGGTTGCATGCTCTTTCCCCGGTTTATACATAGGTACCCTGATTAAGGCAGAACGATTTCTTTGCGCCCACGATACATAGACCGGAGCTTCATATCCGGGGACTAAGCGTTTATAGGAATTCACCCATTGATTGGTGATAGCGGTGATCTCCCGTACATGATTCAACACACCGGCAGTATACTGTTTCGCAAGGACGGACAGATGATTCGGATCCGAGTTTTCAAAAAAAGCATTTCTTGAACCTTTAAACAATGATTGATGCGTATGCATACCGCTTCCGTTTAACCCTTCCAACGGTTTCGGCATAAAGGTTGCGTATACTCCATTAGACCAGGCAATCTGTTTAACCGCAACCTTATAGGTCATCACATTATCAGCCATCTTCAAGGCATCGCCATACCGAAGATCAATCTCATGCTGGCTGGGTGCTACTTCATGATGAGAATATTCAACGCGTATGCCCAATTTTTCCAATGCAAGGATGGTTTCACGCCGCAAATCGCGCGCCAGGTCCAAAGGCAGATGATCAAAATATCCGCCTTCATCAAGAATCTGTGTTCCCTTTTCATTTTTAAAATAAAAATATTCAAGTTCAGGCCCCACATAATACGTGTATCCCAGTTTAGATACATGCTCAAGCATCTTTTTTAACACATACCGTGTATCACCTTCGTATGGTTTGCCGTCAGGATAGTGAATATCAACAAACATCCGGCCGACCGCATCCTCCTCAGGCCGCCAGGGCAGAACCGCAAAGGTTGAAGGATCGGGTTTTGCTATAAGATCAGACTCATAAATACGCGCAAAGCCTTCAATAGATGATCCGTCAAATCCCATGCCGTCGTCCAAAGCACTTTCCAGTTCTTGATGGGAAATAGAAAATGATTTAAGCTGCCCTAAAATATCAACAAACCATAAATTAATAAATTTGATATTTTTCTCTTTAACCAGCCTTAAAACATCAGTCTTACTTATGGATTTACTTCCTCCAGAAATTTTTTGTGCCTGTTTAATAACCATTAAAACCCCTTTCACAACCAATATAAATGAGGTTGTATTCTACAAATTATTTAATATCTTGACAATAGGATAGGGGACGTTGTTGCGTATCGTGATTATCTAATTAACTTTAAAGAACATCCTTTTTGATTTTATTCCTGGCCGATTCATCATATAAACGCTCGAAACGATTAATCATCCTATAAATACTACTCTCGCTCATTTTAAACATTTTGGCTAATGCCATATAGGACTTCCCAAATACTTTTACGCCAAAATACGATACAGTGGAACGAGGTATAGATATTAAATCAGAACGATTTTTTTCCAAAAGAGCGCTAATATTTATCTGATAATATTGTGCAATGTTTTTTAAAAAATTATCGAAAGAAATATGCGCATTTTCTTCTTGCTCATGTTTTAATAAAACATTACTTTCATCCAATACAGTTTCAACAAACGGTCTTCCTCCCAATATGCGTTCATCAGCTACAATGTGATCAGTCTTCCTGTTAGTAAGTAATTTTTCACCGGTACTTCTCATTAATCCGCCACCTTCCAAATCCACTTCTTCATCTCTACCTTCCTGAATATATTGAAGATATTGCGTTACTGCCTTAGCTCTCATGGGATTAAAAAGAGCCAGCACACTATTAACATCCTGCCAGGAATACTGTTTTTTTCCCATAATCACAGAATGCCCTGTCCATGTGTAATTATTAAGTTCATTAATATTTTTGACAATTTTTGCTTTTAACGGATTTAAATGAATATATCGTATCAACATTAAAAGGTATGCATCCATATCACACAATGTTGAACGATATCTATTTTGAAATAAATGCCCTACCCGTTTATGTCTTCCATTAAAATATACAGCATACCCCGTTAATACCTTCCGCATGATAGATGCGAGTCCATTCACCCCGCTCCGAACAAGCATATGTGCATGATTTGGCATCAATGCCCATGCGAAAGAAATGCCTTTTTCTTCTTCTAATATCTCGCCGAATCTTCTTAGGAATTCATTATAATCTCTAGAATCTTTAAAGATTAATCTTTTTTCTATGCCCCTGATAATGACATGATATAAATATCCGGGTATATCTAACCGAGGTTTTCTTGGCATAAATGGATAATACTATACTTGAGGAAGATAGTCAAGATACGCAACAA
>JBDRMW010000119.1:0-22693 GCA_043811735.1 bacterium | reverse complement strand
CCCCACACAGAAGCTGCTGTTTGGATTGCTATCTGCAGAAACTGGCCCCAATCCGAACTCATGAATTTGGCAAATCCGCTCGGCTGGTCTTTTAATTTTATATTTTTATTTTCCCACAGGGTGTTTTCGCGGGTCCTTACTAAATTGCCGTTTTCATCATATTCATTGGTTACGGTTTTAGAATTAGATATAGAACCGGTAACTTTATCTTCGTTAACGGTTTGATAGGAAGTTATTTTTGCGGATGCTTCTTTGCCAAAATCATTATATATAATATCTGTTTTATTCGATTCAGCATAAGTACCTTTGGTGCCATTCCATATTTTGGTTAATGAATCAGTGGTCTGTCCGAATGCATTGTACACTGCTTCATTCGTTCCAGTACTTACTTCTCCTGAACCAATTGAGGGAGGAGCTCGTTCATTATCATTTTTATGTTGTATATATTCATATTCCAAAACCTGGCCTGCCAAATCGTATACGAATTTCCGCATAGTGTGATCAATTGAGACATGTTTGAAACCGGTTCCGTCCTCTTTAGATCCTGACCCCTGGCCTCGTACATTTTTTTGTTTAATTCTTCCCATTGAATCATAGGTAAAGATTGTGGTGATCGTCGCTTCTCCCTTAGCAAGATCATCGCCAAATCCGGGAATCCTGCATTCTTTGGTCCAGTTAATATTTTCTTTAGTCTCAACAACTCTTCCTAATGAATCATACTTTGTATCTATTCGTCCAATAGTATACCCATCACCCTTTTCAACAAAACTAATTAAATTCCCCGATAAGTCATACCTCATATTAGACTTCTTTATGGTATCTTTTTTCTTTGGAGCTGCATTATCATTAGATACAATCGTGGTTTGAGAAGTTACCTGTCCGAGATGGTTATATACCATGTCTTTTGATTCAACGGTATAATAATGAATAAGAGAAGGGCCGGTTTCAATTATATCTGATTTTGAATAAACGACATTACCATCGTTATTGTACCGTATTTCTGATGTATATTCAGTAATTGTTTTATCAGGATTAGTTGAATCGTTTGATATTTTTAATGTTTTATTAGCTCTTCCGGCCGCATCAAATGATAATGTATATTTCCGCGAAGTAGACATTACTGATCCTGACCCGTCTGTGAATGTTTGTGACTCAAATAAGGATCTGCCATACATATCAGCGGTAACGGCGGTGGTAATATGTTTACCCAGAGCGTGACTATCGTTAAACATCTCTGTGGTGTATTGTAACGATTGACCTAAAGCACCAAATGAATTGACCGTGGTGCGAACCGTATACGTATGGTTTAATCCGTTGCTTACTTCAGTATAATTAGACAGCGTTTCTTTGATTCTTCCCTGTGAATCCCGTTTATAGGTAAATTCATCAGATACCATTCTCCCTTTTTGTGCAAATTTGCCGATTTTGGTTGATGTATCAGTTATTGACTGTTCAAAAGAATCTACACCGGAATATTCATCTAAATTAAAGCTTTCACCAAAATATTTATCCATAAACTCATACGTTGCTCCGTTAGCCGCGTTTCGAGATTCTTTAATTTCAGGTTTATTATAAGTGCATTTTATCCCGCTCTCAACAAACCCCAAACTATCATATTTACTGTACTCAGTAAATTTTATATATTCTTTTTTCTCTAACACCTCGGCTCTATTATTTACATTAACTGTCTGTTCAACAACTTTTGATCTCTCAACAGCAATTTGGCCTTGGGTATTATATGAATACCGTATATCTGATATGGTTATATGCTCTGTAGAACCCATAGTGGTCGTTGTTTCCACATGAGCACTCACCAATTGATTAGATGAATTATATTCTTGATTGGTATAGGTGGTATCCGTTTGACTTCTATTATCAATAACCCGGTATGAATCTATTTTTCCTTGTTTATTAAATGTAATACCATCATCGGTTACACCGGTGATTAGCTGCGTATATCCTTTACTTTTTATCTCACTAATCCTTGTGGATAAGTCAGCTTTATCAGAAACTGCTTTGCTTTCAATTTCTACTAATGAATTTTGAAGATTCGCTATTTTATCCGTAATATCAGAATTCTCAAGAGCAGTTAACTCTTCAATTGCAATAATAACCGTATCCAAATTATCCGCTAATGCTTTAAAATTAAACCAAGGGCTCACGACGGCTGGTGCATCTTTGAATCTATCTCTCATAGTATATATACTTGCAATATATGCATCATCAGGATAAGATGTGAGCTGACCTAATAAAAGAAATCCATTAATAAGATCTATTATTTCCTGTTTTTTATCTGCAATAACGGTGTTTTTTATTTCTTCCCATTCGCGATCAAGATCTTCTATCTCTCCAATAACTCGTTCGATTTCTTCATTTTTATTTTGCTCAACCTCAGCTATTGCTTGGTAGAGATCTCTAATTACATGAAAATCATGGGTAAAGCTGTCCTGATCAGCCTGGCCCAAACGGTTATACCCTGAAATATATTTAGCTATTGAGGTATGTTTGGAATATATTTCTCCATCACCACTCAAATCCATATTGCCGCTGTTTATTCTTCGTTCAGATTCATCAATGGTGGTATTACTTAAAATTGTCTGGCCGTTAGTATTAAATGCTTGTACAACATGTTGTACGGTTACTTTGTGAGGATTTGCCGAATCATCATACACAATTTGGGTAAACTCACCGCATAATCCATTTTGACTATATGAATCAGGATCAAATGCAGTAAATAGTTTGGCATATGATCTATTCAATGTCCCATCATTGCTTTTTTCTTCAATAACACTGTTTGAATATATGAGGTTGCCATACCCGGTATAATCATATATACGGTCACGGGTATCAGTTTCTGTTGTCTCAAGTGTACCTTCGATTGTCCTGATGGTTTGCCGCGCTATTCTTCCAGCCCCGTCAAATCGATGTATTGTAATTTCTTGGGTATATGTTCTATCCAGATTACCGATTTCTCCATCATATTCATGAATATTGCTGAATGTATAATTATTTCTATTTTTGCTGTCATATAATATTACTTGAATTTTATTGACTATCTTATCAGGGGTAACTGATGAGGTGTCTGTATGAGTTGACATAAGACTTCTTCCAAATCCATCATATTTCGTGTGCTCTACCGTGTTAGTGGTTGTAATATTAACTTGATCTCCGACCTCAATATCGCTTAAAAGAGCTAAATAATTATCAGCAGCTTCTTTTTCTTCCCGAGCTGCTTGTTTTTCACTTTCTGTTGCCGCAGGATCATCAATAATTGCTTGAATTTCAGCAAGCGCTTTATTAAGTGATTCTAATGCTCTGGTTAAATTATCTGCGGTCATAATAAATGAAACAATCGTTATATTAGTATTAGTTATCACTCTGCCCAGTTCATCATATGTCATGGTGATAGTTCGGCCTGAAGTTACCGCGTTGTCCTCAATAGTGACTTCATTAAGGCTGTAACCGGTTACCCGGTTTAAGCTGTCATGGGTAATATTTGTTTTTTCTACAGTGCGTGATGTATCTACATACATGCCATCAACCAGCGTACCATCAGTAATCCGTTCTAAAATACTTTGCAACCTAGCAAGTTCTTCACTGTCTTCAACATTTCTTGTAAGTTCTTCAATACGATTTTCTAAATGTGCTATATACAGGCTGTCGATTCTTTCTGATGTGGTTTGATACTGGTAGTTATAGCTTTGTCTGCCGGATGAATCATACAATGAAACCGTCACATTATTCTGAATCAAGAACCATGATCCATCAGATATAACCTGCTCATTAGTAAGAAGTGCCCTGCCGAATACATCAAGTATAATGCTTTTTCTGCTAATAACCGTATAATCAGCAAAATAAAAACCTGCAGATATCTCACCGCTGGTAATTCTATCTAAAACAGCCTTAGCCATTGCATGAAGATCGCTTTGGGCATCATCTGCGAGGATCGCATTAAACATATCCTGCATTTCCTGGATATGTTCTGCAGTATATGTTCCTGTTTGAGATCTTCTTTCTTCATATCCTATCTGAATACCATGAACATCATAGGTCAATCTAACTTCACTTTTTATTACCATGTCACCGGTTGATTCATGGGTTGAATTAGTATAATAATTAACTAATCTGCCGTATGAATCATACCGCATACCGAATTGCGTATTTGAAAAGGAAGCTGAATAGGTAAGCTCTGGATCAGTCGATGTTTCTGTGCCGGTTTCAGTTTTGCTGTACTGCCTGCCTCTTGAATCATAGGTAAATTCAACCTGGCTGGTAATGCTCATACTGGGAACTTCTAGACTTTCGGCATTAATATATGTTCCTAATGACGAATCTACTTTGGTAAGATTATATGCAGAAAGCTGGCCTAATGAATTATATTCTTTATTGGTATAGGAATTATCAAATGTCCGTGAATAGGAATCACCGGCATTTATTCCACCATCGTTTATCTGGTCAATCAACACTTGCGCTGCTTCTTTATACGCTTCAGATGCATTAGGATCATTAATAATAGTCTGTGCATTTAATAAAATTTCATCAATAACTGTTTGAGTATATGCACCTGTTTCAACACCGTTTTCAAGCCTGGATTCTTCTCTGCCGTTAATATCATAGGTCACTTCTATATAGGTGATGGTCTCAGAATTAGGCATATTGGTACTGCTGTCAGCCTGATTCCAGCCGGCTGCCTGGCCAAACGCATTATACGTAAAACCAGTTTTAGTTTGAGAAGTATGATTAATAATAAGGTCATTAACCAGATCCAAAATATCAGTCTCACTGTTTGAAGATGTAATCCTGCCTAAATTATCATATTCAACCGTCATATGTTGTGAGGTTTCTTGATTAGGTGATTGTGAACTCCAGCTTTGTTCATCCCATGTTAATGCCTGCCCGGCACCATTATAGTCAAAGTTATCTTTAGTAAGATCAAACCGGTCTATAACAAGGCCATTAGCATTTACTTGTTTACCAATTTCCTTATATAATGACTGCCTGCCTTGAGAATCATACATAATTGATACACTGCTTATGGTTTGTATATCCGGGGACGACTCGTCCCATGAGGTTTGCGAATAATTAACTATCTGACCGAGACTATTATACTCAATACCATTTTTTTTAACATGAGAAACTGAATCAATAACTTCGCCTTCAAAACTGCCGTATTTATGAATTGTCTGATCCATGGTTAATTGTCTGCCCTGGCTGTCATATTCAATAGTATAATCAGTCGTGATGTAGAGCTCAGGTGCAGCGGAATTCCAGTTTGTTTCTTTCCAGGTCGCATCTTTCCCAAAACTGTTGTACGTAAAATCTGACTTAGTCGTTCTGATTTCAACCGAATACTCATACCCATTAATCCCCGTCTCTGTTCCTTCTTCGTTATAATACTGCAGCATACCATGTTCATCATACTCATTGGTAACCGTGGTGTTAACTACAATATCTGGACGGGTAGAACTCCAGGTTTCATTGTCATAGTTTATTGAAAGGCCGTATTCATCATAGGTAATATTTGTTTTTCGTACATATGACTCAGAATCTAATGTTTCGCCGTCTTCACTGGTTTGATGAATTTCTTCAAAATAATTAAGCTGTCTGCCCTGATCATCATAATCAACTTCCACGGTTGAAATTACCGTTAAATTATCACTGTTTATATTCGCGGCTGATTGATCCCAATTAGTAGCCTGCCCGAGTGAATTGTAGATAATCTCCTGTTTTATAAATGTAAATGATTCTTCATATGAGGTATCTTCAATACCAAGTTTTTTACCGTATTCCGCGTACGATTTTTGCAGGCCATTCGCATAATACGTAACTACAATATTAGAAACATTGTTAAGATCAGGCGCCGTTGAATTCCAGGAAGACTGTTTCCAATTAACGGCCTGGCCGCGGGTATTATAGGTAATATTATACTTTGCATATGAAAAATCCTGCGAAAACCCTCCGCCGATAGTATCTACTTTAGTCCCATTCTGCTCAAACCGTGATTGCAATCCATTCCGGTAATACCAGACTTTTATATGCGACACTTCTTCAACCGCTTCTCCGGCAGAACTCCAATTCCTTTGATCCCAACCGGTTGATTGATTCAGTTTGTTATACGTAATATTATCTTTCTTTATATAGAAAGATTCATCAAGCGCACCATTTACCTGATCAATCTTGGTACCGTTCTCATAGTAGCTCGTAACCTGACCTGACTCGTTATACCCTGCGTTAATAAAGCTTTCCGTAATAAGATCCGGCTCAGATGCACTCCAGTTTGATTGATTCCATATATATGCCAACCCGTTTGAGTTATACTGAATATTATCTTTAATAAGTGTATACGCGTCATAATAGCTGGTTCCATCCTGACTCATATTTACACCGTTTTCAGTATATTTTTTCTGCCTGCCAGCCTGGTCAAACTCAATCTCAATTGATGCGGTATTTACTCTGTCTGAACTGTTTTGCTGCATGATCTCCTGATCCCAGGCATTTAAAAACCCGGCATGGTTATACTCCATATTGCTCATCTTCTTTAAATCAACCTCGTAGAGCGATATGCCCTCATCATATCCTTCGCGTATCATAAACTGATGCTGACCGGAAATATGAGCACCCAGGGCATCATAAATCAGGTTAAAGCAAAAGGTATACTCTGTGATATTATTATCCGGATTAGTTGTTGTTTCCTGGTAGGATTCAAGCTGGCCGTACGGATTATACTCCATATCGGTGCGTTCAGTTATAGTAACTTTTTTATAGCCGGGAGACTCTTCAATACTTTTTGAGGAATATGAGTCCATCTGGAAATTCTCATTATATGTAATACCGCTTACCTGCACCTTTTTTACTATCGGTGATGAGGAATCAGATGTAATATCAGTATATGATTCAAGAAGCCCGTTAATATCATAGGTCATTGCTTCTCGTATATGTGATGTCTCTTTATGAAGGTTAAGATTACCCAGCGCATCATACATGATAACCGTTTCTTTTTCCTCATACCCGGTTAATCTACCCTGAGCATCATTTTTTTGAGCTGTCCAATTAGAAACAAGTTTTTTAGTTGTACCGTCATCATACGTGACATTGGTTAGTTCAGTATATGACTTAAGTTCATTATTCTCCCCATACACGTTATTGCGTATCCGCAGGTTAACTTCTGAAGGAGTAGAACTGCCATCTTTAAAAATAAGCTCTTTTTCCGTATAATTTACTGCTCGTCCATAAACATCGTACTCAATCTTTCTGCGCTCAATGTCAGATTTTTGAGTTGTTTGAACTTCGGTTTCCTCATAAAGCAGGAAGACTTCCATCCCGTATCTGTTGATTGTTTTACCCGAGAGAAGATCCGTCTGTTCCTGCTGGCTGTAATTACTCCAGATACTCCATTCAGGCAGGATATAATCCCGCTGAACATTAACATTGTTAATCTGCCGTACCAGATCATACGAAGCCATCCGGCCGTATGAATCATACTGGATATTAGACCAGATTTCAGAAACAGTTGAACCTGGTTTAGAAATATCAACCTGATACCGGGTTAATAACCCGGTTAAACTATATTCAGCACCGTACCAGTATATTTTGGACAGAATATTGGTATAATCAAGCCGTTCTTCCTTATATAGTATGATCCGGTTATACTCATCATAAAAAGACTCGGTTCTTTCAATTAGGGTGCGTTTAGCATAGGGATCAATAAGCTCTTTCCGATAAGAAAAAAGCCTGCCGTAAACATCATACGCAGCATCTTTAAATGTTTCGCGGGATATATTGCCGAATGCATCGATCTGCTTATCCTGATAATATATAAGCTGGCCTTTATCATTATATTCAGTATTACTGCGCTCAACTACTGTAGTATTACCGAATGCATCTGTTGTTTTTTCACTATAAGATACAATCCTGTTTAACGTATCATAGGTTCCCCCGCTCCAATTGGTAAGTTTTTTTACGCCAAGCGCATCAATCTCTTCCTGAAAATATGCTGTAATCCGATTGTGTGCATCATACTCTTTTGCCTGCCAGAAACGTGTCTGCGTATTTCCCAAATTATCAGTAGTATGATCGGTATACTCTATAAGCTGTCTTTTTTCATTGTAAACGCTCTTCATGCGTTCCCGCACTTCTTTGTTGCCTAAACTGTCAACACGCTCTTCCTGGAATCTCAAGAGATTCCCGTATACATCATATCCCGCATTGCTCCAGTAGACTTCTGCTGTATTGCCGAATGTATCATACTGGACTTCATAATACCCGATCAGCCTGCCTAATGAATCATAACTGCCTCTCTGCCAGTGTTTGCCGGAATACATCCCCAATTCATCAATCACATTTTCTTGGTATCCAACCAGCTGGCCATGTGCATCATAGACTCCGCCAAACCAATCAAGACTGGTTGTATTCCCGTGGGAATCAACTGTATCCATATGATATTCAGTCAACAGAAATTCAGGCTGTCTCTGGTAAGGATCGTCTTTATCGTAAGCTTCATTCCGTGAATATTGCGCACCGTACCACGTGCGGGATGTTTCATTGCCGAAGGAATCAATTATTTTTTCATTATAACCGATTATCTGTTTATTAGCGTCATACTGCCCGCCGGACCAAATCTTAGTCTGCTCATTGCCGAATGAATCAATACTAACCTCAACATAACTTTCAAGAAGATTTTGACCGGTATAGGCGCAGTCGCTTCGGGTGCGCGCCGTAATATTGCCCTGCGCATCAACCACAACTTCGGTGAATGAAACCAGGTTTTTAACCGCTTTAGTTTTATCATCAGCATAATATACCGATTCTTCGCTGTACTCAGCCCCTGACCAAAAGACATTGGTAGTAATACCCTGCGAATCAGTGATCTCAGCCTCATAAGAAACCATAAGCTGTTTTTCATTGTACGCCATGTCATACATGTTGCGGTAACTTACATTACCCAAGGCATCAATAATCTTTTCATGTTCTATCTGATAAACGAGCCCCCCTTTCAGCCAGACTTGTTTACCATCATCATATTTCACATAATTAAATCCTTCTTTTTCTCCGGCTATCTTAAACCGCTTCTGCCTTTTACCGGCAATTTCCTGTTCAATCATCTGCACCGTATTTTGAAGATCAATCAGATTTTTTTGATGCTGCTCATCTACTTTCCTGCGTATACGTGTGTTGTAGCTTTGCGCCATTTCCAAAATATCATTTTTTTGGCGAATAATTGCTTTCCTGCGTTTAATCTGCTGAAGCACTTTATCAGGCGCATAATAACTCGATCGTTCACGGTCTTCCTGATACTGTTTAGGAAAAAAATAATTAAATGATTGGGCAAATGAAGCAGAAGTTAATAAATGAATGCACGCAACAGAAAGCGCAATTGATTTTTTTACAAACTGAGCAGTTTTTTTATTCATCGAAATCTCCCGAATATTAGTATCACTACACATATATTGTACAAACCAATTGTTACAAAATTGTTACATTTTTAGGAGGTTCTTTTATGGGGAGATTATGCTTAAATACCTACCATGAACCGACCAGAGCAATGGAAAGGATTAATGGCCGTGTTAATGGTTTATATCCATAAATATTGATCTTTGGGCCATAAAGATAATAACCAGACACAACAAACCGTAAATATTGACTTAATGTTAATTCAATACCGGTTGTAATTGCTGGAACAAAACCTTTTGTATCGTCAAAAACCTCAATTCGATCAAAAATCTGATTAATCCATCTATTATTTACATTATCTTGGTATATTCTTTGAGCAATAACTTTGGTATCAGATTCAAAATAAGCACTACCAATACCAATATAACCTGTGTACCATGCTGGATGGAAGAAATATTTTCTTATGTCAACAGGACCAAGAAAATTATACTCTTCTTTAAGCGATATATTCCAATGGATATATCTTTCTGTAGATGAAGTATATTTATAATCTAATAATTCATTCCATTCATTTGGTATTCCTTTATTATTTCCCATCCCAAAACTCAATTTCCCATCACTATCTTGAAATGTTTTTGCTAATGTAATGCCAATTCCCCAGGCTTTTTTAAAAAGGAGCCTCCAATACACACCAAAAGCCTCATAATTATCATCTTTATCCCTTAAATCATCCTTATTCAAAATGTTAACTCCATACAGAAGACCCATACCCCAAAATCTGCGTTGTCCAATATATTTTGCTATATCCCCTTCTTCAATATAATGCTTTTTTTTCAAAGACTCACCAATTGATACCGCATCTGCAATTGCACCAACCTCCATTTTTCCCTTATATTTACCATTTTTACCATATATACCATACACATCACCTTCTCTCACCTTATGAATTGCTCCTTTATTAAGCTCAATTAAATCATCTTCAACTCGCCAAACCTCAGCAATTTTTTTAGGTTTTTTAAGACGTTTCCTTAACTCATCAAATAAATGTTTCTCATACTTACCTTTTTCTTCTGGGACTTCCTTTATTACTTCTTTTTTGTAGTAATATTTTTCAATCACTTTTTCAGCATCTGTATCTTTCTTAATTTCTTCTTTCCCTTCCCCTTTAATGATCTTCATCTCATCTAACAGAGATTTTTCTTCCGCATTCACAACTCCAATCAAAAATCCTAAAAATAATAAAACAACTATGATAAATCGAATAATTGCACTAATCATTGATAAACTCCTTTTATTTAATCTTTATAATTTCATAATAAATGCCAGAGCATAATATGGCGGCCGATTGTCATGACCACCTCTTTCATCCAATGAACCACTTACAGGGTGATTATGTGAATGTGATTTTGTAGCCTCTGTTATTGTATGTGTATGAGAACCTATTTCCGACGTTTTTGCCAGCGAATGTAAATCAACTTCTGCATTACTGGTAAAAGAAACTGCTCCTGATACGGAAGCAACGGTTTCCGATCCATATGTATTTTCTAAATCCTGTACCCAATAAAACCCTGCTCCATGACATACGAAAGAAGTAAGATGGTAATGATTTCCTACCCCCTCAATAACATGATCAGCAATTCCCCCACTACCAATCTCCACGCTAGCTAAACTATGCGTATGAGAAGAAATATTTACTCCACCTCCTTCCCCGTTATCTCTTACATGATACATATCTCCATCATCTGCTGCCACAATAAATTTATTTGTTAAATTTGGCAATCTTCTATCTTCATCATTTGGATAATCAGGATGATACCTTCCATCACATAATGCCCAGCCGTCAGGAATACTCAGCACCGAACCTGACCACATAACAATAACTCCACTAGGAATTGCGCTGGGGACCGCATCAGCTGATAAATTATGGGCTGTTACTTCTCCCTGGCCGATATTCCCACCTACACCACCGGTTATTGAACCTGCAGCTATGTCGATTGATGTTATTGACCCGTTCTTAATATCTTCGCCGGTAACGGTATTGCTGGCAATCTCAACTGTTGTAACTGCATTTTCGTCAATGGTTTGTGCTGATTGGGATCTGAATGCGTAGGCTACGGTTGATAATTTCTGGCCGCCGAACTCCTCTCCTTCTACAATAAGCTTCAAATGAATATTATCGCTATCTTTGAATAACACTGGGGGAATAGCGGTTATTTCTCCAAGCACTACATTAAAAACACCATCAGTGATCTGCACTTGCTGAGTATTCGCATCATGTATTTCTTCCCATAATATGCTGGTTGGATCTGCTGAATCATACAATCTAAACGTAATATTCCTGGGACCGTTTACCGGTACTCCTTCCTGAGCTAAGAGTCCCTGGTAATTAATGTACGGCGGGACATCGGCTGCATGCATGTTGTAACTACTGTAGAACATAATACCCAGCACTGACAACATCTTTAATGCTTTTTTCATGGTTGTTGCCTCCGTTTTTTATTTCATATTTTATAAATCGGTATGGTGAACATTATATTTGATCCTTTGTCCACCGTGCTTTCAATATGTACTTTGCCGTGGTGGCTTTCTACGATGCTTTTTACTATTGAGAGCCCTAACCC
Source organism: bacterium (assembly GCA_043811735.1). Taxonomy (GTDB): domain Bacteria; phylum Elusimicrobiota; class JBDRMW01; order JBDRMW01; family JBDRMW01; genus JBDRMW01. The sequence goes on along the minus strand of JBDRMW010000119.1, from coordinate 10,682 downwards.
GGTTCCTTTGGCATCAGGCATTTTTTGTTTGTTTTCTTTAATCTGCCCGAATTTTTCAAAAACAGTGTCTAATTGATTCTGATTGATTCCAATCCCGGTGTCTTGAACACCAATTTTAACATATTTTGTATTTGCTTTTGCCCAGACGCAAATTTCACCTTCTTTGGTAAACTTAATCGCATTGCTTAAAAGATTAGCCAGCACTTCTGACAAACTCTCGGCATCTGCTTTTATATGCGGGATATTGTCTTCAATTTGGTGAATTAATGAGATCGGTTTATTTTTTAATCTTTCTTTAAAAAATTCGACTATTTCAGGGATGATTTCTGCGGGATCTATTTTTTCAAAATTAAACTCCATTTTGCCTGCTTTGAGCCTTGATAAACTTAATGTCTGGTTAACCACATGCTCTAATCTATTGGTGCCGTAGCGTATTTGTTTAACATAATTTTCTTGTTTTTCTGTTAAACTCTTTTCTTCACTCAGCTTATCGGTAAATCCCTTAATAATTGATACCGGGGATTTAAGTTCATGAGATACCCGCGCTATAAAATCATCCTTTAATACATCCAATTCCTTTAGTTTATGGGACATTGAATTAAATGTTTTTGTTAAAAAACTTATCTCATCACTGCCGTTTTCCAGCATGGTGTACCCCAAATTCCCCCGGGCAAGCTCATGAGCACCTTGTTTTACTGTCTGGATTCTTTTTACAATAGCAAAGCCGCGCAGATTGGCGATTAATACACCGATAATAAAAACAACGGCGCAGGAAAGCATATATATTCTTATGAATCCCATTAGTTTCTTACGTGCCTGGCGGGTAATCTGTTTCATATCATAGACTATCCGCACAACACCGAGCTTCTCTGCCCCGTAGAATACCGGACGATAATATTCGATTAATTTCTTATCATCTGCTTCATACATTTGAGATGCAAACTCCATAGTTTCGAGCGCATGCAAAGATTGGGCATCTCTGCGGGGATTGCCGATCATGGTTTTACTGGTGTGCGCACGGATAAATCCGTCAGCATCCTGATAACCTGCCCAGTAAACCGCGGGATCTTCGGATATTTCGTTGATTATTTTTTCAAGGGCGGGGTATTCTTTTTTTAATGCGCTGTTAGCTGCTTTGAATGTTTGTGCTTTTGCTGTGTCTCTGCATTTAAGTTTAGTTTCCTGAAGAAGATATTTGGGTGCAAATATAAACAAAAATATACCCGCAACAAAAAAGCTTAAGAAAATCAGCAAACCTGCTTCAACCGACAACTTGGATCGTATACCCATGGTTATTCCTCAAAGATATATCCCATACTGTATTTTGACCGTATTTTATCCCCGATTTTCTTGCCCAGTTTTAATTTTACTCTCTGCAGAAGCACCCTGATCTTGCTGCCGATAACATCGCCGTCAATATACTCATATCCCCAGATCCGTTCAATAATCTCATCGGTTGATACCGTCCGGCCGGGATTTTTAATCAAGATATACAGCAGTTGATATTCTTTTTCAGTAAGATCAATCTTTTTTCCTTGAACCGTAACTTTGCGATCCTGAATATGTATGATAAGCGTTCCCCGCTTAATCACATCTGACCCGATTTCTTTAAGTTCTAATCTCCGCAAAATAGCAGTGACCCGTGAACAGAGTTCTTTTGAATTAAACGGCTTTGTTATATATTCATCAGCTCCTAAATCAAGCGCAGAGGTTATATTTTTTGTTTGTTTCCGCACGGTAAGCATGATAATAGGCAGAGTTGATAATTTTTTATCTTTACGGATAATGCGTATGATATCCGGCCCGGAAATATCCGGCAGTTCCCAGTCCAAAAGAAGCGCATCAGGTTTTTTATGTTTTAAACCATCAATACCATCATTGCCGTTAGCAAAACAATTAACTATAAATTTATCATAAGGCAGAGATTCTTGAATCAGCTCTGTAATACCCGGTTCATCTTCGATTACCGTGATTCTTTTTTTAAGCATAGGTTATTTAAGAAGTATTTCTTTTGTTTGCTCTGTACCGAATGCTATCCGCTGGGCACCTGCCTTTTTTATTACCCGCATAAGGTTTTCTACTTCTGAGTACGGCAGTTCCTTGTCCGCTCTGATAATCACCAGGGAGTCTTTTTCTTTATGTAATTCATAGATAAATCTTTTTAAAAAGGTATCTTTGGTTACCAGATAGGTTTTTACTGCTATCGTTCCGTCAGCCGATAAACTGACCGTAATATTTTTTTCTTTGGATTCCTGGGTGGCTGCTTCGGGCAGATTAACGGATAAATTAGGTATATTTAAGACCGGTGCGGTGATCATAAGCACAACCAGAAGAACCAGGCATATGCTTATTACCGGAATAATGCTAATCTCGGAGATTACGCCTTCGTCATCGCTGTCTTCCGGGATTTCCCATAATATTTCTTCCTGCGCGTTTTCCATGTAAAGCTCCTAATCTCTAAATCTTCTTTCTGGGGACAATTGATAGTTTTTGTGCGCCGTTTATTTTTGCCAGATCAAGAATCTTAACTACCCTGCCATGCTTAACAGCCGGAGAAACCGTAATAAGCACTGAAGAATTTGGATCCATATATATAAGTTTTTTAAGTTTGGTTACAAAGATATCTTCATCTTCCAAGAGTTCATTGTTTAAAAAGATCACGTTCTCCCCGATATCAATTGAGATTGGCCTGCTTACCTGCATGGTTTTAGGCACTGCCACCGAACGTGCTTTATTCGCATTAACCGTGATCATAGCCTGCATAACCATGGGTGTTAAGATCATCATAATGATAAGAAGCGTCAGCGAGACATCAGCCAACGGTGTTACGTTGACTTCCTGCACTGCTAAATCTTCAATATCATCATAATCATGAATATTACTGCTCATATCTGCTCTCTTAATCTTTTGATACTGCCATCATAAGTTCACGGCCGGTAATATCAATATGATTAGTCATATTTTTTATCCGCGCAATAAAATAGTTGTTTAAGACCGAAGCAACCACGGCAACGGCGATCCCGGCAATAGTGGTTATTAATGCTTCTGAAACACCGGCGGCAACAATATTTGGGCCCCCTGCGCCTGATACGGATAAATCATGGAATGCGCGCATGACTCCCATCACCGTACCTAATAATCCTAATAAGGGCGCGATATAACTTAATGTCCCAAAAACCGCCAGCCGTCTGCCCAATACCGCACGCACCTGCTGGCGCTTGATCCGCATAACTTTTTCAGCTCTATGCTCGGATTGAACCGCTGCTTCCAAAATAAATCCCATGGTCTCAGCAAGAATGCCCCGGGTTCCCTGACAAGCCGCACGAATGCTTTCAACATCTGATTTTTGGATACCCCGCTTTATTTTTTGCAGGAATCGTTCAGAAATCCCCCCTTTAACCACAAAACACCAAATACGCTCAATCGCAAAGCCGACCATAATCACTGATAACGCAAAAATGACCGGCATAATGATACTGACTTTCATTAAATTAACAAATGTGTAACTTTCCATAAATTTTTTAACTCCTTTCAATTAATCAAGTTTTCCTAATATAATTTCAGTGCGCAGACGATTATCCTGACTTTTATATCCGATCGCATTTATGTTATCCCGGGAAATAATGAGTTTCCGCGCCATAAGCATTTTTAGTTCTTTTGCTTTGCGTGATGCACCGTCTTTGTCTGCATCAAACACATTGATCGTTATCGGCGCCGCATAATGTTCTTTAACCAGCACCGCTGCCTGATTAAATATATCTTCATTGCCGTTAAATCCCTGCTTGGTTTGTACTTCTTTTTTTGGAAAAAGCACTGCATGGGTTATTTCTATTTTTTTTGAATTATCGTCATCATAAAAAAGCGCATCAATCGTAAATGATGTGCCGATTTCTGTCTGCTTCTGCTGGTTTTCATCCTGCCAGACAATACGTTTAGCCTGCTGGTCATAGACTGATTTTAAATTTGACCATTCAAACATCGTTGAATACGGATACCCGACTTGAAGCATGCTGCCGGCAGTATCTTTACCGTCCCAGACAATTTCATCTTCCATTCCTTTGGAGAAACTGGTATATTCCCGCACTGCTTTGCCCCGTGAATCAAGAATGGTTAACCGCCAGGTTTTTGCTTTATGTAACATTGCAGGTTTAAATATTTTGATATCGGATCCAATAATAATATCGGTCACCCTGATGCCTGCTAACGGTGAAACCGGTTTATATCCCGGAATTTTGATAAATTCATCTTCGTCAACTTTTGAGCTTTTAAAATAATAAATATCCTGAACCGGTTCCATATCAAAGGTGAGCACCTCATCAATATTAAACTCATGCGTTAACGGGGTTTTTTGGGCTTCAACCCGCTTTTGTTTTTCTCCTTTAATGATAACTTTATCGTCAATAATGTCTTCTGCCGCATATACTGCCCAATGCATGCTTGCCATAACAAGAATGCTGAAAGAAATAATTTTTTTCATAATGTTTTTCCCTTACATAAGCTATAGTTTAAAATGAAATGCTATCTGCCCCCATTGCTCAACCGCTGATTCGGAAGAATCAATAGCATTAAATTTCCATTTTTTAATCGCATCTATGGCGATTACATCCAGCTGGCTGTATCCCGAGGTCTGCACCGGATATATTTTATCTGAAACATTACCATTCGGCTGTACACTAAAGCGTAAAATAACCACTGCTTCAATCCCTAATTTTTTTGCCCAGTCAGGATACTCAGGCTCAACTTTGTGCGTAACATTCCGCGTGGTTACCGGTTTAACCAGGGATGACGTGACTTCGAATCCTCGTGCGGAACGCGTTCCCTTACCCGACGACGATCCCGGTAAAACCGCATTCTGATACAACTGGTCAGAGCCGCGTTCAAAACTTACCGAAGGCAGAGATCCATACTCCTTTTTTTTAAAATCATCTCCTTTATCGTTAACTACGTCCCGCGGCAACCCGGTTTTAAACTCAGAGGCATCGCTTTTATCAGGGATCGGCACATATACACTTTCAAAACTTGCATAGTTGGCACTGCCTGCAGAATCCAAATCAATCTGCTCTGAAAGATTTTCCTCATCAAACCCCTGAAACTCACTGCTTTTATCAACAATCTTCTCCCCCGGATCAGCTTCAATCTCTTTTTTTTTCATATCACGCGTTGTTTCAGTTACCATAAAATCATTTTCATCTTCCTGCTTTAATGCTGATGAGAGTGAATTGTTTGCCAGAAGCTCGGTTAACCGGAGGTTTTCCAATGCCAGATCTTCTTCACTCATCTGCACCGGCACATGTTCCTGAAGCACAACTTCTGCTTCAGAAAACTCGATATCGACTTCCACTAACGGAGGAAGTTCAATATGTTTCTGTGTTTTAAATATTGCCGGAAAATTATTCGCAATCCACATATTAAAAATAAATGAACCGATGATGCACATCGGCAAAATCCATCGTGATTGAGCCTGCTCTAAGTACATATAATCTTATTGATTCCCGGTATTATTTTTAAGTTTAACTAAAATCTCGAGTTTTGATTTAGCTGCCCGGCCGATTGAGTTGGTACCGCTGATTAACGCAATTTCTTTATATACATCGATTGCTCCTGCCCAGTTCTTGTCTTTTTCATACATCTCGCCTAATTTTACCATACCGGCAAGCCGCCAGGGGCTTTTACGCGGATTCCGGGCGAGTATTTTTTGAAAAACTCTTTTTGCATCGGCTGTGTTATCCGTATTGACATAGCATTCAGCTAATTTATACATTATTTCCAGTTTATTCTCACCCGAAGTTGTCTGTATCAATTTTTGATAAATAGCGATCGCTTCCGCATGCATGTCCTGCTCGGTTAAAAGCATGGCAAGATCTGTCCGCGCCGCATCAATATTGTTAAATGCTGGATAGGCATTAACCATTTCCCGGTAAGCAGTTGTTGCATTATCCCATTGTTGAAGCTTTTTATAGCATAATGCAAGATTATACTGTGCCGCCGCATGGAACTCCTGCTGTTCCTTATATGTAAACACCGTTTTGAAGACCTCTATTGCCTCGCTGAATTTTTCTTGATTACAGAGGGTAATCCCCAAATTAAAAGTAATCTCTGGAAGCAGTTCGCTGTGCGGATAATTGGATACAAAATTCCGTTCGATCTGTTCTTCCATAACAAAATTTTTCTGCTGCTGGTAAATGCGTGCAATCATATAATACGACGTAATTGCAGACTCACTTTCAGGATAGGAAGTAAAAACATTCTGCAGAGCAAGAATGGCTTTTTCAAAATCTTTCTTTTCATAGTGAATCTGCCCGATCCTGAGCAATGCATCAGCAGCCATTCCTGCATTCGGATTATGCCGTACAAACTCAGCAAGCCTGTCAGGTTCATTGGTTTCAACCGCATACATATATTCAGCCATCTGCACACCTTTTTCAGCATCGGTTTTTCTTAAACTATCGGGATACGTACGTATAAATTCCGCATATATTCCGACTGCTTCTTTGTACGCTCCTGAATTATAATAACTCTGTGCAAGCCCTAAACTGACATCTTCTTTAGAAGTTAAATCAGGGTATTCTTCAAGAATTTTAAGGTATGTCTCTCCTGCTTTCTTAAAATCCTGCAGAAGAAAATAGGTTGATGCAATACGCACATGTGCTTCCTTGGCGATACCGGTTTTTGCAGAACCGCTGATAAGCTTTTCCCAGGTGCGGACTGCCAAACTATAATATTCACTGTTATAAAGGGCTGATCCTTTTTGATATACTGCTTGTTCAGCAAACGGGGTATCAGGATAGTTGGTTATAACCGTATCATAAAGGGCGACTGCTTCGGCATATTCTCCCTGGTTACTTAAACAATTGCCGATCTGCCAAAAAGCTTCAGCCTGTGTTGTTTCAGGTACCCTGCTTTTATCTTTGGGGAATGCCAGCGTATGAAAAACTTCTTTTGACCCATCGTCATCTTTCTTTTGATATGCACACCAGGCAAGCCCGCGGGTTGCTTCAATGGTTTCATCATTTAACGGATACTCAGTTAATATCTGCCGGTAAATCTCCTCTGCTTTATCAATAAAACCCTGGCGGTAGTATGCTTCTCCCAAATAAAGCAGGATCCCCGGCTTCCAGGGAGTTTTAGCTCCTTCGGCTTTTTGAAGCAAATGCTGGCAGATCGTAATAATTGAACCCATATCATCAAGGGCAATATAGCAGGCAGCCATCTGGTTTAATGCCGCATCCCAGAGCGTATCATACTCTTCCTGAGTAACAATATTCCTGAATATCGTTACGGCTTCTTTAAGTTCTTTTTCTTCCGCAAAACTATAGCCGATAAGATAGAGCATCGGACGCAGAAGCGGATGACCGGGGAACTGTTTTTTAAACTTATTGCTTAAATTTATAAAATCGCTTACGTTGCGTAGTTTATATGCACACCAGGTCCTGCGGTAAAATGCCTGCGCAATCCAGGGATTATTATTTTGTTCAGAAAGGATGACATCGAGATAATGCTCTTCAGCAAAGATATAATCGGTTAAATAAAACTTACATTCACCCAGCATAAAATTGCATCTGGTGTTCATCTCAAGAGACACATTGCTGGCAAGCAGTTTTTTGAATATATCTTCTGCTGACGCGTATTTCTTATTGATAAATGCGGCGCTGCCGAGATGATACTGCGCATTGGGAATGAGCATACTTTTTGGATGCGCGGCAATAAAATCCCTAAAGAGATCTTCTGCTGAAAATGCATTGTTCGACATAAGAAAATTAAGCGCAATACGGTATTCAAGAATTTCTTTAGGGATATCCGAAGTCTTTTCTAAGATTTTTCGATACCTGGTTATTGCTTTTAAGAACTCTCCGTCTGCTTCTAAACAGCGGGCATTAAGATACAGCGACTGCGGATCATCCAACCCGGCAAGAAGCTCCATTGCTTCTTGGTATTTACCCTGTTTATACTTGGTGAGCACCAGAGAATAGCGAAGCGGAAAAAGTTCTGAGATATGCGTATCCTCTTCACCCATTATGGCGATATCAGATTCTTCTGAAATCTCTTTAAAAGAAGGATATTCGGTCATAATCCGTTCCAACATCTCTTCAGCTTGCTGCCATCTGCCCTTTTGCATTTTTTTCAAAGATTTGCGGTAAAGTTTTTCAGTTGCGCGAAACCGTTCTTTCATGTTAATGCGTTGTTCATCCTGCGGGACAGCGCCGCACATCCCTGAATACCCTGCTAAAATCAACATACCCATCATGCACATCAAATAATTTTTCATAAATATTAACCTTTACATAAATAAAAATTAGCGATTATACCGTAACTGTACTCTAACATCATGGCTATTTAAAAAAATAATAGTACAATTTGTATAATCGCTTCATCTCATGTTTAAAATTTATATCCCAGCGACATTCTATGCGTATGACCTAAATCACCGAACGGCACCCAGGCATAATCAACGGTTACATCCCATAAAGAAAAACCGATACCGCTTGAGACCCCTGAAATACCGCCTAATTCGCTCTTGAGCATATGTGAATTGTATCCCGCCCTAAGGGTCAGCATAAAATCATTCCAGGTATTAAGTTCGTATTCAGTGCCGAAACACGCATACGGATTATAATCAATCGGGGTATTCAAATCAGCTGCAATCAGCCAACCAGGCATAACATGGAAATTAAGACCCAGCCGGCAATTGAGAGGAATACGCTCCTGTTCTTCATCAAACTTGACTTTACCGCCGATATTCTGCACGCTGAATCCGATTTTACCGTCATTAATCAAGAATGGGTACATAAATCCCACATCAGTCGCCAATACTGATGCCGAATCAATAATTTCCATCATAATATATTTAAGATTAACGCCGACCAGCAAGTCATTATAATCTTCTGCCCAGCTTAATGAGACTGCCATATCATTGGGTTTAAACGTACCCACCGATGTTCCCAGATTATCAATCTCATCGATTTTTCCGGCTGAGAGATACTGTACGCCTAACCCTACCACCCCGTAATGCTTTACCGGCCGTGCATAAGCTACATAATCATAATACATCGACTCAAACCAGACCGCATGCATCATGCTTACTGAATGCTCTGAAATGGAAGCAAGCCCTGCCGGGTTCCAGTAAATCGCTGTTGGATCATTTGCCACGGATGAATATGCTTCACCCATACCGATCGCCCGTGCACCAACCCCCAGTTTTAAAAACTGAGCTGTAGTCGTGCCTGCATCAGCCATTTTAAAATTAGCATGACCAGGCATAACACCGCGCATACAAATAAGCACTGGAACTACTAACCACACAATTCCTTGTTTTATTCTCATCATAGCACCTCTCTTATATTGTTATCGTTGAATCGCTATTTTATAAATTTTCTTTGATCCTTTTGATTTTACAACCGCCAGATAAACGCCGCTTGCAACTTTTTCACCATTATTATTCTTCACATCCCAGACAATCTGCCCCTGATCAGATTCTGGGAATTCTTTAATAAGTTCTCCGGCAATATTATAAATATTAATGGTAACCTCAACCGGCAGCCGTAAAAATGTAATATCCGTATGTCCTTTGCTCGGCCTGAAAGGAGTCGGATAGATTAAAATATTATCAATACTATTAGATGGCGCTAAATAAGAAATTAACCGGTATCTGATCGCTTCACAAACCGGCATTGAAACCTGTTGTATGTACGGCGCTTCCGGCGCGCGGGTAATATGTACGGACTTCTCATCTTTAATAATCTCCCAATCTTTTTTTTCTTCATTAAGCATCGCCAGCTGTACATCTTGAATACGGACATCCGTATTATCCCATATACCATCATCGTTTTCATCGGGAATTAAAAACGATAACGTTACATCTTTATTGAATTGATCAATCGAATTAAAACTTAAATCAAATATTTTAAGCTCGTAAATATCACTCTGGGTAAGCCGGGTATTGATGCGCAGTTCAATTTTGCGGTCAGCTTTCTCTACAATCTCATCCTGCACCGTTGAAGGCTGGATCATAACGATTGCATCTTTTGTTAATCCCCAATGAGGGATATTAGCTTTTACTTTGCCATTGGGAGAATATACTTCTGCTTCCATCGCGGCCCCTAAGTATGTTTTAAACCAGATATCACCCGTAAACGTATTGCCGGCTAAATCATATACATCCTTAAATGAAATCTTATATTCAGCTAATGCTTTTAGTGGTGCAGAAGGAGTAAATAATAATGACTGGGTTTGATCATTATATGCTATGTTTCCGGTTATATCTTCCCAGTTGTCCTGCCAGTCTTTTTTATTCAGTTTCATGGTTTGAATATTCATTTTTTGCTGATCAAGTTCTTCAGTAAATGGAAAATCGAGATTAATAGTTAATGGATGGAAATACTGTTCAGCCCATCCCTGCAGCTGCAGGAAATTAACCGGTTTAGGGCCAAGATCATCATAAATATAGGTAAAAGAACGCGCATCTCCCCAGTTGCCGGTCTCATTACGCGCCTTCACCGTCAGGATATATGTATTAAGTTCTGAAACCTCTATGTCAAGCAATCCGTCCAGACTTCCCGGATTAGGAAGTATATCCCCGGAAGATACCGCAACCTCTTTACCAAGTGTATTTATGTACGTAAATGCATAGTTATAAATCTCAACCGGACTTATCGAGGCAGGTTTATCCCAGTAAAACTGCGGTG
>JBDRMW010000118.1:0-4518 GCA_043811735.1 bacterium | reverse complement strand
AAAAAAGCATTCATCCCCTGGTATATATGCCAGCCAGGAATCAGCGGGTGATGCGGTTCGAAAACAATTTAAGATTTCAGGGCCTGGTGGAAATTATACTGCTGCATGTGCGACGGGAATTGTTTCTCTGCATGCGGGTATGATGTATCTTAAGAGCGGTGAAGCTGATTATTGTATAGTCGGTTCTGCTGAAAGTTCATTGAACTCATTTTATACCGCTGGATTTAAACGTATGGGAGTTTATGCAGAAATTTCTGGAGCCCCTTCTAAAGCTTTGAAACCTTTTTCAATTGATCGTTCAGGATTCCTGCCTGCTGAAGGAGCGGGGGTTTTGATTATTGAAAAATCATCATCTGCGATACAGCGCGGGGCTCATATATATGGAACGGTTGATGCATGTGTTATCGGGAATGACGGATATGATCCGGTTTTTTTTAACTCAAATGGAAAAAATATTGCCCGTGTCATACATGAAGCGGTTATCAGGGCAAAATGGGAATTACATCAAGTTGATTATATCAATGCGCACGGGACAGGAACTAAACTGAATGATTATCTTGAGGCTTCAGCATTAACCCGTGTGTTTGGGGGGAGAAAGATTAATTTATCAGTCTCATCAACCAAAGCAGGAACCGGACATTTGCTGGGTGCTGCAGGAAGTGTTGAAACCGGATTTGCGCTGCTGGCGATGCGCGATGGGATCGTTCCGCCTACGTTAAATTTGATTAAAAAAGATCCTGCATGGGATTTAGATTTTACCGGGTTATATGCACGAAGAAAAAAGATACATAGGGTGATGTCGCTTTCATACGGGTTTGGCGGGCATATCGGGGCGGTAAGTCTTGCCCGGTGGGGGGATACATAATGTCAGGGAACAATCTGTCCACTCAGGAAAAATTTCTTAACGGATTTTTGGTGAAAAAATTCGGTTGTCCGAGAACTCAGAAGAAAAAATCATTGATTTTTTCTTCTTCAGACAGCTCGGACAAAATTCCCGTATTTTTTCACCAAAAATCCTAATATTTTTATTCGTTACCAGATTGTTCCCTGACATTATGTGCATGAATAAATAAAAAATAAGGAAACTCTTTAATGTATGGCTATTGAAATTGCCGGCGAATTATCTGTTTTAAAAGAAAAGAATTTGTATCGGGATCTGCGCATTTTTGAGCGGGCTCCGGGACGGTTGATGCGTATTAACAATAATGAGTATATTAATTTTTCATCGAATAACTATTTGGGTCTCAGCAATCATCCTGCGGTAAAAGAAGCAGCAATAGAGGCGATTCATAAGTTTGGTGCCGGTGCCTCTGCCTCCCGTCTTATTTCCGGGACGCTTGCTGTTCATGCACAGTTAGAACAGAAACTGGCTGAGTTTAAAAAATGCGAATCAGCGCTTGTCTTTCCAACCGGATTTCAAACAAGTTTAGGGGTGATAACTTCGCTTGTTTCAAAAGAAGATGCGGTTATTCTTGACCGGTTATGCCATGCATCATTAATTGATGCAGTGCGGCTTTCAGGTGCAAAACTCTTAGTCTACCCGCATGTTGATTATATGCAATTGGATAAGGTATTGCACAAATTAGATATGTATAAGAAAAAATTAGTTGTTACTGATGGTGTTTTTTCTATGGACGGTGATGTGGCGCCTCTCAATGAATTGAGCGCTGTTTGTAAAAAATATAATGCAATACTGCTGGTTGATGATGCGCATGGAACCGGTGTGCTGGGTGATTATGGCAGAGGCAGCCTTGAATTCCTTCATGTTAATGACACGCACATAATTGTTATGGGCACCTTGTCAAAAGCATTGGGGTCTCAAGGGGGATTTGTCTGCGGATCAAAAAACGTAATTAGTTTATTTATTAACAAAGCCCGGTCTTTTATCTATACCACCGGACTTAATCCCGGTTCATGCGGTGCTGCTCTGCAAAGTTTGGAGATTATTAAAACCGAACCGTTGAGAAGAAAAAATCTTCTGCATAATGCAGAGTATTTGAGAGATAAACTTCATCGGGCAGGGTATAATACCCTGCATTCAGTTACCAACATAATCCCTGTATTAATTGGTGATATTAATGAAACGCTGAATTTAAGTAAAAAATTAATGGATAATGGGATTTATTGCCCGGCGATTCGGCCGCCAACCGTGCCCAACGGCCTGGCACGCTTAAGGGTATCGCTTATCAGTGATCATACCTTGGAAGACATAGATACATTTGTTTCCATATTAGATAAAGGATAAGATTCTTATGAAAAAAGGTGTTTTTATTACCGGGACGGGAACTGAAGTAGGAAAAACATATGTGGCATGCGGGCTGGCTGAGGCGTTAAAGAGGAGAAAGATTGATGTCGGTGTATTTAAGCCGTATTCCTCAGGTTCACGGGAAGATGCAGAAAACTTAAAAAAGTCTGCAGGTATTAAAGAGACTCTGGAAATGATTAATCCTGTTCATTGTAAATATTCCTGTGCGCCGTTGGTATCAGCTCAATTAGAACGAAAAAACTTATCGCTTCATAAAGTTATGCACGCATTTAAAAAACTAAAAAAAAGATATTCGTATGTAATTGTTGAAGGAATCGGCGGGATAGAAGTGCCGATTGCTAAAAGATATTTTGTTAAACATCTTATCAAGGATTTTAAATTACCGGTTATCGTGGTTGCTGAAGCGGGATTGGGCACATTAAACCATACGATTTTAACGTGTAATGCGTTGCGGCATATGAAGGTGGATGTTGTTGGCATAGTTCTTAATAACTATACCGGCACCACCGCTGCAGAAAAAACCAATGGTAATGTGTTGCAGAAGATACTGCGAATCCCCATCATCGCAACCATGCCAAAACATCATGCCGGTTCAAGGAATTTTGATGAATTATCAAAAAAAATTGTCCCGGCTTGATAAGAAATATATCTGGCATCCTTTTACGCAGATGCAGGATTGGATTCGTGAAAATCCGCTCATTATTAAATCAGGCAAGGGAATTAATCTTACATCTATACAGGGTAAAAAATATATTGATGGGATCTCATCGTTGTGGGTTAATATCCACGGCCATAATAATCCTGCAATAAACAATGCGATAATACGGCAGATGAAAGCTGTTTCACATTCAACATTTTTGGGATTAACGCATGAACCGGGCATTGTGCTGGCTGAAGAGTTAATGCGGATTGTCCCGCAGAATTTGGGCAAAGTCTTTTATTCTGATAATGGCTCCACGTCAGTTGAGGCTGCGCTTAAAATGGCGTATCAATACTGGCAGCAAGGTGCAAACCGAACCCTAAAAAAAACAAAATTTTTAAGCCTTACCAATGCGTATCATGGTGATACACTGGGCTCAGTTGCGGTTGGCGGGATGGATCTTTTTCATAAGAAATTTCACCGGCTGCTCTTTGAAGTTTACCGGGCTCCCTCGCCGTATTGTTATCGGTGTCCGTGCAAGAAAACGTATGCTCAGTGCGGGATGGAATGTGCGGGCCTGCTTGAGAATATGTTTAAAAAATATCACAGGTATATTGCCGGTTTTGTTATTGAACCCATGATTCAGGGTGCGGCGGGCATGATTGTTTTTCCTAAAGGCTATATGAAAGCAGTTGAAACTTTATGCAGGAAATATAATGTCTTGTTGATTGTTGATGAGGTTGCAACCGGATTCGGCAGAACAGGGAAAATGTTTGCATGTGAGCATGAACGCATTAAGCCGGATATTATGTGTGTTTCAAAAGGCATCTCAGGCGGCTATCTGCCGCTTGCCGCGACGATTGTTACTAATAAAATTTACAATAAATTTTTAGGAACATACGAAAAATCTCTAACCTTTTTCCATGGACATTCGTATACGGCAAATCCGCTTGCCTGTGCAGCGGCAACAGCAAACATCAGGCTTTTTTCAAAGGCAAATCTTTTAAAAAAACTTACCTCTAACATAGATATATTGTCAAAAGGATTAAGGAAGATATCTAAGCTTAATGCGGCGGGGGATGTCAGGCAGTGCGGTTTAATGGCAGGGATAGAGCTGGTAAAAAATAAGCGCTTAAAAACACCGTATTCCTTAAAAGAAAAAATCGGGATTAAGGTTTGTGCCTGTGCGAGGAAGTTTGGATTGATTTTAAGGCCGTTAGGAAACGTGGTAGTGCTTATGCCGCCCCCGTCTATTACAAAAAAAGAGCTTAACAAGCTGTTACTAATAACCGAAAAATCAATTAAAAAGGTTACCGGGAGCCGAGAGGCGCAATGAGGGTGCAACAGAAAATAGGAATTATTCCTTGGAAGGAAGGGGTTCAGCGAGCGATAAGCGAGCGCCGATGAACGGGGAAACCATAGGTTTCCCCTTGGGTTGCATCCGAGCGATTTCCGTTAAAGAGCTCGGACTTCAGCCCGAATTCGGCGAGAGTCGAATTCGGGTGCAACAGAAAATAGGAATTATTCCTTGGAAGGAAGGGGTTCAGCGAGCGATAAGCGAGCGCCGATGAACGGGGAAACCATAGGTTTCCCCTTGGGTTGCATCCGAGCG
>JBDRMW010000117.1:0-10879 GCA_043811735.1 bacterium | reverse complement strand
TTCATTATTTATTTTTTCAATTTTCATATGCGCGGAACAGGGATTAACTTCTTTTTCCCCATTTTCATAAATATCAGGTTGATCCTCCTTAACCTGAACCGTTATCCAGGATGTTGCACCAGGTGCTGCATATGTTTCACTGCAGGCAATTGATCTTAAGCGATAGCTCCCTTGTTCAAGAAGTGTTACATCCCAATACAATGAGAATGGAATAGTCGAATCTTCACCGATATTAATCCACTCAGATTCATTTAAGCTTTCAGCCGGCTGGTATTGAAATATTATTTTTTTTGTTGTATTGGTCCCCCGTGCCATAATCGTTACCGCATTCCCCCAAATCGACTGATTTTGTTTTGGGGAGACCATATACGACCAGGGAGTTTCAGGATTAAACTCAGAGATGTCATCAGGGATATCACCAGAAAGCGCAAGTTGAACCGCATTATAGACATTGATTAAACCCCATCCATAATAGGTGTCTTTCCCTGGGTTGCCCAGGTCTAGCGAGGTGACCGATAAAATAGTCTTAACCTGCGGTACCGTTAACTCAGGATTTGCCTGATATACTAATGCAGCAGCACCTGCAATAAATGGCGATGCCATAGATGTTCCTGATAAATAGCTATAACCACCCGGTACTGATGATTTTACATTAACTCCCGGGGCAGAAATATCAGGCTTAATCCATACCCCCGTATAAGGCGGAACATTCCAAACAATTGCCTCGCCGCTTGAGAAAAAACCGGCTTCACTATTGATATCAACCGCACCCACGCCAAAACTTTCAGGGATGTTCCCCGGAGATGAAGAGCTGCCCTGACCTGAATTGCCTATTGAAAACGCGGGAAAAATATGTGCGGCAATAAGATTATCAACCGGTTCAATGAAATCTTCCGAACTGCCCGACATTCCCAGAGACAGATTAAGAATATCCGCACCATTATCGGTTTGAGGATTGCCGTCTGGATCTATTACCCATTCCATGCCTGCAAGAACCTGTGCAAACGTACCAATTCCATTAGTAACGACCATCGCAGACAGCAATGTTGCTTCCGGCGCTACACCAATCGCACTGCCGTCTGCATTGCCGCCAACCATAATCCCGGCAGTATGTGTTCCATGAAATCCTGAATCATACGGTTCAGAATCAATTATATTCCCATACGCATCTATTTTTGCCCACGCTCCAAGCCTTCCTTCTAAATCAGGATGATGCTGGTCAATGCCGGTATCCAGATGACCGATACGTATATCTCTGCCTTTAAATCCATACGTATCCCATACACGGTCTGCCTGAATGCTCTGTATACCCCACTCAAACGCTTGACGGCTACTGCCCGGACTGCCCGCCGCAGTATCGAGGAGAGAAAACAAGGTATTTTCTTTTACTATTTTTACATCGGATCTTCGGTAGATACTGCGTATTACTGATGCTTTTCCTTCAACGAATATCGCATTAATAATCCAAAATTGCCGGAAATTTCTAATGCCTCCTTTTGCATACTCTGATTGTAAATATGCGTTAATATCTTTTTGACCCTGCTGTGATCGTGCATGCAGTGAGTTCAACATGGCAGTTCTTTTGATCGGGTTTACGCGCAGACCGGTATCATGCATATATACTATTGCGGTAACCAGTTGATCATCAGGCAGTCTTGAAATACGGTCTTTAAACTGATCGGTAGCCTCATACGAAAAGAGTCTATGTTGAAGGATGGCAGATATAAGACATAACAAAAGACCAGCATATATGCCCAATTTAGCGAGAATATACTGATTTGTATAAATACGTTTAAAATATCCAAGACAATCTCGTATTGGCAGCTCGGCCATCTCTTCCCCTGTTAGATCCGTTGCTTTGCGCCCTCAGGTCACCCTTGAGTTTGCCTTTAACAATTGGTTTAAAACAAAAAGAAAACGGGTCACTGATCCTTCCTGGCATAATTGCCGGATAGTAGGATCTTAGAGTGACCCGTTTGGCTTTGCACGTATATCTTCTTAACCCGGCGGGGTTAAATTATCTATTTTGTGCGTGCCTTACGATGTTCCAAGATCCCCTAGATAGCCTCATATTTAATCTTATTTTTCATGAAGCTTATCTTAAAATCATCGTCAATAAATGTATATCCCCAGTTTTTTAATTTGTCAAGAGGAAATTTTAAAAATTTAAAGTTTTTATTTTTTAAAGAAAGGACGCATCAATAGGAGTTTATCGGTCTTTGTTATACAATAGTTTTTCCTTTAAGACCAGATATGAAAATAAAACCAGGTATCGCAGCCTTAGGATTCTCCAGGGCTGTTGAATCGTTCTAAAAAGCCATTCTAACCGCCACAATCGCATGGAAGATGGTGCGCGAAGCAGTTTTCCTGATATAACATCGAGACTTCCCCCAATGCCTATAACCACCGGTGCATGTATTTTTTCTAAATGCCGTGAAATCCACCATTCCTGGCGCGGGGTATCAAGTCCGACAAAGACAAATGCAGGACGCTTCTGTTTGATCGTGGAAAATAAAGCTTCTTCCTGTGAATGCGTAAAATAACCATGCTGATATCCTGCAATACGTATATTAGGATATGAGTCTTTAATGTTGACGACTGCCTGTTCAATGATTTCCGGTTTAGCGCCAATCAAGAAGATGGGACAACGCGCATCTTCTGCATATGCAATACATTCCATCATCAGATCGATCCCGGGGAAAAGAACCGGTTTTTCTTGGTTTAATAACCTGCTTGCCCATATCAAACCTATTGAATCTGCAATAACCAATGAAGATCGTTTAAAGACCTCTTTTAGTTCGTCGCTCTGCGAGGCATGGGCAATCATAATTGAATTTGCAGTGATTATATGGTGAAAAGACGGGGATGTGCTGAATGATTTTATTTTTTCAAGTATCTGCTTTTTTGAGATGGTTTCAATATCGATATTTAAAATCTTACATGTCATACAAGAGGAATAGTATCATTCCGGGAATCAACGCTCCCGGCTATACAACGGCAGGTTCAGATTGTGACTTTATCGATGTGTTCTCTTCTATATTTTTGGTTAATTTAATTGAGATAAGCTTGGATACGCCGTATTCTTCCATGGTTACCCCATAGAGCGTATCACAAATTTCCATGGTCCGCTTATTATGAGTTATGATTAAAAACTGGGTTTCACGTGCAAAATCTTTTATCATGCGGATAAATCGTCCTACATTAGCTTCGTCTAATGGAGCATCAACTTCATCAAGAATACAGACCGGAGATGGTTTAACCATGAAAAATGCAAACAATAACGCGGATGCGGTTAATGCCCGTTCACCGCCGGAAAGAAGAGATATATTCTGCAGTTTTTTACCAGGCGGCTGCGCAAATATTTCAACACCCGTTTCAAGCAGGTTTTCTTCATCTGTTAAACGGATATCAGCTTCCCCGCCCTGGAATAATGTCTGGTAAATGTGTTTAAAATTATCACGAACCTGATAAAATGTTTTATGAAAGCTTTCTTTGGTTGTTGCGTTAATTTTACTTATTACGCGGTGCAGATCATCTTTGGCTTTTATGATATCCTCATGCTGGGCATTTAAGAAGTTATACCGGGCTTCAAGCTGATTATATTCCTCCGGAGCAGCCAAATTAACCGCACCGAAAGATTCAATTCTGTTTTTTAATTTAGCGGCTTTTTCCTGATCCATGGGTTCAGGCTGATATTCCTGCATGGCTTGATCAATAGATACCGAATATTTATCGTGCAAAAGATTGTTTATGTTTTTATCCTGCAGCATCAGTTTTTGATATTCAATTTCATTTTTTTGCTTATCAGTCATAATTGCATTTACGCGGCTGCGCAGCGCATGCACCTGTTCAGTAACCTTGTGAAGTTCAGCCAGACATTCTTCCTTTTCATCCAGGATACCTTTGAGCAGGGTGTCTTGAACTTCCTTTTCTTTAAAAAGCTCATCCATCAACATCCGTTCTCTTTCTATGATATTATGGTGATCTTTTATTTTTTGATTTGAACTTGATAATTCATCCTGGTATGCTAATTGTGAAAATACATACTCTTCGTGAGTTGCCTTAATGCGGACCAGTTCCTGTTGTTTAAATTTAATCCGCTCATTAAGCTGTGAACAGGTTATACGTTTATCATTCGTTTCTTTAATTATACGGGCAAGATTTTCATTGTGTACGGCTAATCCGGCTTCAATAGTTAAGACTCCTTTTTTCACGAGTTCAATTTCTTGATCAAATGCTTCTTGATTAGCTTTAGAATGCTCAATCTCTTTGTTCAGGGTGATTTTCAGTTGAGTAAACTCATGCAATTGGGCATACAACGAACCCATATCACTCAAGACTTTTAATTGTTCTTCTGCTGTTTTTTGAAGATCAGTCTTAAGGAGATTTCTGCTCATTTCATGCGTACGCAGGATCTGATCAGATTCAGCAATAGCTTTTTTAACAGCGGGCAGCGTATTTGCGGCATCAGTTAAACAGATCTTGTTCTGCACGCGCTCTTTTTGAAGTTTGGATAACTCCAGTTCAAGTTGATCTCTTTCCTGGAAACTGCCTGCTGCAACCGTGTATGCATCAGACGAATATTCAGCTCCGCCGTACATAATATGATCACAATAAACGGTTGATCCTTTAACATAAGTGGTTTGAAGTAAAAACCGCAATAAATTTTCTATGCGGTTATCATATTGTATGAATGAAAGTAACGGCTTTTCAGCACTCATAACTTCAATGGGCAGCGCAACATCATGCGGCAGTGTTTCCAGCACAAAAAGCCGCGCTCTGCCTGACTGCCCGCGTTTTAGGAACTGTATGGCCTCTTCGGCTTCTTCAATTGTTTCACTCACAAAATAATTAAGATAATCACCCAATCCATCCAAAATTAAATACCGGTATTCATCGGGGAATGTTATCAGCCGGTGCAGCGGTCCATAAATTCCTTTCCATTCACGTGAAAGCAATGCATTGGCACCTGCATGACACGGGTCAGATTCAATCATCTCAGACAATGCGCTGATTCGTGCACAGATTTTTAACTGTTTCTGATTAATGGCATCATCTATATCCTGGTATGATCCGATCTCCTCATCCCGTTGACGAAGCTCAGAGATATAAGCATCCAGCTCTGTATGCGACTGCGCAAACACAATTTCAATTTCATTAATCTTCTGCTGTAAACTCTCGTGAGCGAGGGCAAGCTCTGCATCCCGCTCCGCACGTTTTGCATATTCTTTTTCTACGCTGAACTGCTCCCCCAGCATGCGGGATTTATTAGATGCATGCTGGATGCTTACGTCAACATGCTTGGCTTTAGCAGCCTCAATTTCAGCATATCGCTCTTTTAATTGGGCTAATTCCTGCAATTTGCCGGTTCGGGAGATTTGTTCATGTTCCTGCAGTTTTTCATTGTGCGTTAAATCATCTGCGAGAGAACGATATTTTTCACTAAGCCCGGCAAGTTCAGTTATTATATTTTTGTAGTCCGAAAGCATGTTCTTTAATTTAATTGACGTATCATTAACTTCCTGCGACAATACTTCTTTCCGGCTTTTTATTTCTTCGGATTGTTTCCGTGCATTATCTGCGCGGTTTTCGCTCAAAGATATGGCAGAATCAATTTTAAAAACCCGTGCTTGATACTCAGAATGAATCTTTTCCTTTTCACTTAACAGCACGCGCAATTCTTCAGTGCGCGCTTCATTGGCATCAAGCAGCGCGCGCGAGGCATGCAGATTATTTTCGATAGAATCGATTTTTTCTTTGGCCGAAAAAATAGTTTTCTGCAATTCCCCCTTTTGGCAGAGAAAATCAGATATTTCAATTTTTTTGAATTCTTCAAGTCCGTTTTTATATTGTTTTGCTTTTTTAACTGCTAAATCAAGCTGCCTGATCTGGTCGTTAACAATATTGACTGTATCCTGAATACGGGTAAGATCAAATTGAACTTTTTCCAACTTTCGAAGCGATTCATCCCTGCGCGCTTTGTATTTAGATACTCCGGCTGCTTCTTCAAAGAGTTCACGCCGTTCTTCGGGTTTTGCATTAAGGATAAACTCAACTTTTCCCTGTTCCATAATCGAATATCCTTCATATCCGATGCCGGTATCAAGAAAGAGATCCCGGATATCTTTCAACCTGCACTGCACATGATTGATAAAATATTCGCTTTCTCCTGATCTAAAAAGTTTACGTGTAATTGATATTTCATCAAAATCAAGCGGAATAGTATGCAAAGAATTATCAAAAACCAGGGTAACTTCAGCCATGCCCAGGGCCGGCCGTTTTTGCGATCCATTAAATATGATATCAAGCATGTTTTGGCATCGCAGCGACCGGGTACTTTGCTCCCCCAAAGACCATCTGATCGCATCAACTACATTTGTTTTGCCGCAGCCATTAGGGCCCACAATAGCGCTAACCCCGGGCTCAAAATCAAGATGTGATTTCCCGATAAATGACTTAAATCCAGAAATATCTACTTTTTTCAAGTACATGTATTGCTCTCTTCTATCATTCTTTTGTCAAGTTTTAGTGTCTGTTATATAAATTACCAATTTTGGCAGGATATGTCAAGCAGAATTTACCTGTACATCGGATGGATCTGGTATTGGCGATAATAATCATCACGTGCGCGCTGATAAAGGAGATTATATTTATTATATTTGATTGATTTTTCAATGTAATATAAGGCTAATTCGATAAAAATGATTTTACCTGTTTCGTTAAATCGGTTGAAATACATGATAGCTGATTCAGCATACGGTTCCGGGTACGCTGGATGCTTTAGGGAAGCGTTGGTAAAACGTTGTTCTGCTTGAGTATATTGCTTTTCTTGAACATTAATTTTACCCTTGGCAATATTTCGGCTAAATAAAAAAAGGTCAGTAATACCGGGAATAAGCAGTAAAATTATGATTATATTTATACATAATGCTGTTTTTGAAATAATAGGGATCCTGATTACATGTGAGTTTGGGTATAGTATCGAAACAATAAGTCCAGTCCATATCCAAAAGATGAATAGATTTGCCGGGATTGAAAAACTATAATCAACCAAAGATTTAATTAAAAATGCAATATACCCTATAATCAACAAACGTGCTTCAGGAGAATATTTTTTTATAAAACTTTTAATAATTTTTATTGTTAACCAAACAAACATGATTAATCCCGGAATGCCGATTTCAGCTGCCATGTGAAAAATAATATTATGTGCATATAACGTATTTAAAAAGTTTCCTCTTTTAAAAAAAACAAATGCATCGGCAAATCCCCCCGGACCAATCCCTAAGAAGGGATGGTCTAAAGCCATGCGGATCGCTACCGCAGCCCAGCAGATTCGTTCATAAATTGATAACATAATTTTGCTGTTAATACACAGCAAAGCTGAAATTACCAGTATGCCGACTGCTGTATAGTATTTAGTAACCTTCATATTAAAAATATGCATAACCTTTCTTTTTTCACATATAAAATAGACAAAACAAAAAGCCAGGGCAAGCGCTATCCAGGCTGTGACTGAGTTTGTAACAACTATTGAGACAGTAATGAATACTGAAGCCGTAACCGCCATAATAATTCCAGATATATTTTTTATCCGCATATATTCGGCAATT
The DNA here is from genome assembly GCA_043811735.1 of bacterium. Lineage (GTDB taxonomy): Bacteria > Elusimicrobiota > JBDRMW01 > JBDRMW01 > JBDRMW01 > JBDRMW01. Next base: position 3,266 of record JBDRMW010000117.1, on the reverse strand, counting down.
TTTCCATACCAATAAGGAAGCCAGAAGAGCACGTATCCTGCCAATATGTTTGGATTAACCATACTTGCCTGTTTTTCTACTGACGTATAATCCGTATAAAGTTGATAGCAGACCAGAACACCTATAACAAACACGACATATCCCCACCACCTGAGCAGATCATCAGTTGATGATATGAGGTTTTTTATGTTTACCGCACAATAAAATAAAAAGACTCCATTAATCATGTTACATATATCCATACGCGCAGCGGATTTATTAGCAGCGCATATATAGGAAATAAAATAGAAAACAAACCACAGCAGGAAATATTTCCAATAGGGTATGTCGAAGGTAAATGTCTTCTTATTCATAAACTTAAAGAGATAGAGCACGGCAATAAAAACTGAAATAATATGGATTACTGTCTGGCTCCACAGATCAATGGCAGCCAATGCCAATGGGGCAAAATAGCCGATACATAACATGAGGAAAAGCAGTACATTGTTTATCATACAGGTAAGTTTATCAAACCGCATTGAAATATGTCAAAGAATAAAATATACTTACATACATAAAATGAATAAGCAGGAAAAAAATGTTCTTATATTTATAATAAGCATCCTATTGTTTGGATTAGCGGTTCATTTGTTTCGTTCATCCAAAGATATGCCGCTTCCGCCTGATATCCCTGCACCCATTACACCGCTGATTGATATCAATACCGCAACAGCTCAAGAGTTTACTTCACTTCCCGGCATCGGCCCGGTCATCGCAGAACGTATCATTGCATACCGTATAAAACACGGTGCATTCACCCAACTACATGATATCAATAAAATTAAAGGTATCGGCAGTAAAAAATTCGATCGTTTTAAACCTTACATCTGTATTAATGTTCAACATCAATAATCTCTATCAGCATATCATACGGCCGCCCTGTGCTTTTTTGTGCATATCATTTATGACAGGTATTATTGCCGCCGAATTCTTCCCTGTTTCACCAGGCTATTATATGATCATAATTTCTATTCTTATGGCACTGCTTATTTTGGTTAAAAAACATACGGCATCTTTTATATCGCTCATGTTTATAATATCCACGTGTATCGGTGCAGCATATTATGCACTGCACACAACCAAACAGAAGCGTATGTATGAAATACTGCATACCGCATCAACACATGAACACCTAAGACTTATTGGTTCTATTACCCGGCCGCATGATTATTTTGCCGACACTGCGGTCCAGAACATGAATCTGCGGACTGAAGCAATTGAGTACGATAATACCTGGAAACCTCTGCGCACTGACCTGTACATAAAAAAATGGGGATACCCGGCCAGGCTGAACTACGGAGAGCGCATACTGATTTCAGGCAGATATGCCAACCATATTTTCTATGCAAAAAAATCTTCTCTGTTAAGACTGCTGGCCGCAGGAAATACTGCCTATCCCATGCGTATAATCCATGCAGCTCGGGAACATATATTGAAATTAATAAAACAACAATTACCTCCTGAGAGCCGGTATGTTATCGGAAGCATATTGTTAGGGGAACGGCGCTCTATCCCTGCGCAGACAAAGGAATTGTTCAGGAAAACCGGGTTACTGCATCTGCTTGCCATCAGCGGTCTGCATACCGGCATTATTTCGCTGGTGATCTTAAACTTATTAAAACTTACCCGATTACCCAAGCGTATAATATGGATCAGCACTGGATTATTGTTGATCATATATGCATGTGCAACCGGACTGCATATCCCCGTAGTTAGATCGGTTATTATGGGCGAATTATTTTTAATTGGTCTTATTATCAATCGTGAGATCCATACGGTAAATACGCTGTCAATTGCTGCACTGATCATTCTTATATGTGCTCCGTCACAGCTTTTTGAGATTGGATTTCAACTTTCTTTTGCCGCTGTTTTCTGGATAGCAGTCTTAACCCCCCTTATTAAAAATATGCTGTTGAAAAAACAAGCATTCCCAGATCATCCTGCTGCGTATGGGTTTTATTCTAATCTAATCATACTTATTTCAGGAAGCCTGGCTGCGTGGATAGGGACCATGCCGCTCATTGCCTGTCATTTCGGCTATATTGTTCCTTTAGGCATATTATTTAATGTTATCTTTATTCCATATATGTTTGTATTAGTTGCCGCAGGAATATGTTTTATAGTATGTGCACTCATCATCCCCTCTGTTTCATTTATTTGTGCCGCCTCAGTAGAAGGATTAGTGAGGATATTTATTGAATTAATGAGTTGGTGCGCACGATACAGTTTAGGTTTTACTGAAATGGGCTCAATGCCGGTCTGGTGGGCAGTTTTTTTCTATGTCTGTTTAATCTGGCTAACAGGTGTTTTTCAAACTCGTAATGATAGCAGGAATAACTGTATATAAATCACCGGCGATTGCAAAGGTCGCCAGTTTCATCATCGGTGCTTCCGGGTCTGTATTTATAGCAATGATAATATCAGATGATCCCATGCCGACTAAATGCTGGATAGCGCCTGATATACCGCATGCAAAATATACTTTGGGAGAAACCGTTCTGCCGGTCTGGCCGACCTGATGTGAATACGGGATCCATCCTGAATCTACCGCTGCCCGGGATGATCCAACTGCTCCGCCGACGGCTTCAGCCAGCTGTTCGATTAATTTAAATCCTTCACTCTTCCCTAACCCTCTGCCGCCTGAACAAATAATATCTGCATCAGCCAGATTAACTTTGGTCGTTAAATCTTTAACAAACTCAGCATAGATAGTCCGATTGGTTACCTTAGATACATCAACCTTTCTATAGATAATCTCACCGGTATGCTTCGTGTCACGCTGAGCCTGCTTGAATACCTTATGACGGACGGTTGCCATTTGCGGGCGATGACGTTTCGTCAATATGGTCGCCATGATATTCCCGCCGAAGGCAGGACGGGTCTGGAGCAGATTTCTTGTTTTCGGTTCAATCGCCAATGCCGTGCAATCAGCGGTTAATCCTGTTTTTATCTTAGCGGCAACGCGTGAAGCAAACGATCTTCCTATATTCGTTGCACCCATCAATACAACTTCGGGTTTTTCTTCCTTTATAAGCTGACTCAAGACATCAGCATAGGGATCATCTTGAAACTCGGTAAAAATTGGATCATCAAAAACATAGACCTTATCTGCACCATGCTCGATAAGCTCCTGTGCTTTTTTACTAATCCGGTTACCCAATAAAATAGCCGATAAAGGAACGTGAAGATCATGAGCTAATTTTGATCCTTCATTAAGAAGTTCATAG